>NZ_JBBAKG010000030.1:21966-70564 GCF_040403615.1 Haliscomenobacter sp.
TACGAGGTAAGCACTTCGGCTACGCTCAGCGACCGCACTTCGGCTACGCTCAGTGACCGCACTTCGGCTACGCTCAGTGCCGGTCATTGAGCGTAGCCGAAATGCGGTCACTGAGCGTAGCCGAAGTGCCCTCACATCCCCTGCTCCACATCCACAATCATGTCCATATGAATACGGATGAGATCGTTCACTTTGATGGTTCCCATCAAAGCCTTGGGAGGAATCAGACCAAAATCGGTCATTAGGATGTTTTTGTCACTGACGAATCGAAAATTGTCTTCGTCATTTTGCAATGCGCGTACATTCAAATCAATTGTTTTTCGATAGCCAGCGATGGTCAACGCAGCCTCCACAATTTGATTGGACCATTCTCCTGGCTTCGTTTCATTCAGTTGTTTTACTTGCAGCAATTCAATCCGAATTTCGGGGTATTCATCCCCATGCAAGGTTTTGAACATGTCTTTGTTCATGAACTTGTTGCCGCAATCCAATGCTGCGGAACGAATCTTGAGAATGGCATTGGAAAAGGTAGCTGAAGTGCCGGTTTTTCCTTTGTTGAACTTGAGGGTTGAGCGCGGAAATTGATCCGTACAATCGCATTGAAACTTATTGATGTTGCTGGCACCAAAAAGCGCAAGCTGACTGGCAGGATCGATCGTAACAATGGTATCGTTGGACAGCCCAAAGCCTAAGACCCAAAAGAGAAAGATTAGAGAAGAATATCTGCTCATGTCGTTGGATTAGAGGAGTGATTGGGGGCAAAACAAAGTCGGGCGCGCCATTTTTGAGATGATGTGTTAGCATCTCTAAATGGCGCACCCGGCTATGATTGGTTGATCATTTTATATCTCTAAATCAATTACAGTCCGATCACGGCTTCCACCATCACACCTTTGAAGTTGCCATTGTAGCGGTAATCTGTTTTCAGGAAATTTTTGTAATCCTGATTCACATATTCCAATTTCAACAGCAGGTTCTGAGTAGGAAACCAGCCAGCAGCAAAAGCCAAGCGGTTGATGGTAATATCCACTTGTTTGCCTTGCGCATCAGTTATTCCTCTAGGTTGACCAGTTACGGTAATGTAGCGGGCGCCAATGTACGCTTGTTCGTGAGGCAAGAAGCGGTAAAGACCTTCGATAGCGGTTTGATTCCAAGTACGTTTTACCCATTCGCCGTCTTTAACGTCTGCATAAACGCCACCTTTGATCATATCAAATGAACCAAATACTTCAAATCCTTTGTATTTCAGGAATGGGTTGATGGTAATCGCGTCGAGGCGGTTGTCTACGTTAGGATTGAAACGGCCAGAGGTAAAGTTTGGCCCAGCCTGGGTGGCGGTATTCGATGGAGAAGTACCAATCGAAATTGGAAGACCTCCAATGGTTGCTGGTTCCATTACACCAAAGTAGTGCGAGCCAGTACGGTCACCTGCAAACAAAGTATTGCGTTGGCTGTTGCTGTTGTGGTACAATGACGCAGAGATACGGAAGCGAAAATCATCGTTAAAATTCTTGTCGAACGCAGCTTTTAAAAAGATGGAAGGAGTACGTTTTACCGCTACCACGCCATTGGTTAGTGCTGTTGGAGGAGGTATAATGTTACCATTGATAAACCCGGAACTCATCCCGGCCATCAGCATCAAGTTCTTGGTGGGGAAAGCGTAGATTTCGCTACCTATTTCAGTGGTGAAAGCGTCCAAAATATAGTTTTCAGCAAAAGGATTGAAGATAGCATTGCCACCATCGGTACGGCGGAACTGCTGGTCACCAAAGTTGGGGGTAAAGTGACCGATTTTTACCCGGAAGTAATCAGTAAACCACTGTGGACTACCAAACATAGGGAGTTTGTCGATTTGGATGTACCCGCCTTTTACCCAAAATTCGTTGTGGTGACGTGTAGACATGTAGTTTTCCAAACAAACCCGGATACCGTCATCCACTTGGAAATCAAGGTTCAAGTTGGCCATAGCCAGGTTGAAACCAGACAACGTTGCAGAAGTAGAGTCTTGAATCTTGATAGTCCCGTAAAGCAGGTTTTTATTCAGTTTGTTGGTAGCGGAAGTTGCGACGTAACTGGCCTCATTAGAGGACTTTAAGTTTTGGTAATCTTGGGTAAAACTACCGCCGATGCGAAGAGAAACCCCTTTGTATTCGGGCTGTACACCGCCTTTGGTTGGTTCAAAAACATTGATCCCGTTTTTGTTCCAGGGTCGGAAGTATTGGATCTCAGCTTGCTGAGCCACCAGAGGTAAGGAGAAAGCTAGCGCTAGCAAACCTGCCAGCAGGTTCGAGTAAAATATCTTTTTCATCTTGTTTGAATTTTAGTCGTTAGTGAAAGAGTGTAGGGCTACAAGAATTCAATTGCCCAAAACGATATCGAAAGTTACGGTGATTTCATTTCCAGTCTTGATGGTTCCCATCAATGCGGTAGGTGCTTCCATTTTAAAATCCGACATTTTGATTTTTTTGGCTCCTTTGAAGGATAGGTTTCCTCCATTCAGGATCTTGCCTTTTACATTCATGTCAATCGGAAGCTTAACGCCAGCGATGCTCAGGTTGCCAATCGCTTTGATGTCGTATTCTCCAGCTCCACTAGGGGCAATCGACTCAACTTTGGTCAGTTGGTAAGTAATTTTTGGATATTGGGTTGCTTTCAGCGCCTCCCAGGTTTTTTTATCCATCATTGCGCCGTGTTCGCTTTTAATGGATTTTACATCTACATCGACGGTGAGGCTATTGATGGCTTCGAGTCCGCCTTCAGATATATTGATGTCGCTCTTGACGCTAAGTACAGTTACTCCAGACTCCCATTTGTGCAGGGTAGAAGTACCCGAAACCGACATCTTAAAACTTTTAAGCGTCTGACTGCCGGGGATCATCCACAACATCAGCGGAAAGATAAGTGCGGTGGTTAGAATAAGAGATGCCTTGTTTTTCATGGCTTTTTGCTTTGATACAGTGCAAAGTTAGCCGCTATGAAAAGGGACAGAGATGAGGTTTGAGACTTATCGCAGGTGATTTATGTCACAGAGTCAAAAAAACATCCAGTAGTATGAATTGATTTCGTTTTCCAGCCCAAGCAACTTGTGGTTGTCCATTTACGTTCACTTGGGAAAAACGTAGCAGTAATATGCGTAATCTATTTTTGATCGCCTTTTTGCTCTTGGGAAGTGAAATTTTTGCCCAAAAAATGAGCCTCGCAATTGGCCCCGAAATGAAAGCGGACAAGGACGTAAGCTTTTGGGGACACCTGCACCACGATGCCTCCGGGCATTATGTTTTGCAAACAGAATCTGATGGCAGTAACTTTTTATCGCGAGATAAACACGCACCCGTCCTGCAAAAATTCGATCAAAAATTTAAATTGTTGTCTTCCAAACCTCTTATTGCCAAACTCGATGATGCCTCTTTCGGGAATTGTTTTTACACAAAAAACAAGTTCTTGTTGTGTTCCAATCAATACAATTCCAGAGAAAAAACGCTCAGTTTTCACGCCACCACCATCTCGATGAAAGGGGAGGCCAGCAAACCAATACAGTTGGCTCAAATTCAGTGGAACCATAAAGACGACGAACCAAAAAAAGTAGATTGGTCAATGTCGGAAGACACTACCAAACTGCTGGTGGCCAGCTATGCAGACAATGATGACAATGATTTGAAAACTCAGGTCAGCTTCATCGTGCACGATCACAACCTGCAAAAACTTTGGGGCAAAGGCTACACCCTCCCCTACTCACAGGAGCAGTTTTCGTTTGAAAACTGGACGCTGGCCAATGATGGCAAGGTCTATTTGTTGGCCAAGATTTATGATGAATTCAACAACAAGGAGTCCAAGAAAGAAAACGGCAAGCGCAAACCGGCTTATAAATTGGTGATTTTCCGCTTTGATCCCGAAAGTGCACAGCCCTACCAAATCCGCATGAACCTGAGAGATAAATACGTCACGGATGTGACTTTCCAACTCAGCCCGGAAGGAGATTTGAGTTGTGCAGGGTTTTACTCCAATGACCAAAAAGGCGTGATTCAAGGGGTGTTTTTTTCCCGCATTAGTGCCCAAACCGGCCAGGCACTCACGGTCAACCTCAAAGCATTCACTGCTACCGACCTGGCCTTATTTGATACCGATACCGATAAAAGTGGTGATGAGGGACTCAGCAAGGAGTTTAGATTCGACCGCATCGTGCTTCGCGACGACGGTGGCGCAGTGGTTACTGCGGAACAGGCTTATTCAATTACCACCACTTATCGGAATGGAGTTTATTGGGTATCGCGCACAACTTACTACAACAATGAAATCTGCGTTACGAGCATCAGTCCGACCGGAGAAATTGATTGGGTACGCACCATTCCCAAAAAACAGGTGATGGCTGAAACCGATATTTTCAGCGGTTACACGATGATGGTCTCTGGCAGCAACTTGTACTTTCTGTACAATGATGATGAAGACAACCTGAAAAATCCACTGACTGCCCGAGCAAAACGCATTAGCTCCTTCAATGATGCCGTAGCAACCGTTGTAACGATCAGCTCCGATGGAAAAATGTCCCGCAATCTCGCCTTTGAAATCAAAGAAGATACCAACAAAGGGCTGATTGTAGCCCGACATTGCAAGCAAACAGACCCCAACGAAATGTTTTTTCTCACTACCCGCTACCAATTGTTCAGCAGGCCTCGATTTTTGATGGGGTCATTGAAGGTTGATTGAGAAAGCGCTGGCCGTCGTTTTGTCTTTATTCCACCCAAAACCGCAGCCCCATGCAGCGCAAATGGTAGTGCCGTTGTTGTTGCAGGAGTTGCTGATGTGTTTTTAAAATAGAGCGCTTAGGGAAGTGATTTAGATAACTGTCGCGTTTCAATATTCAGGTTGCTTGTTCAAAAAGCTTACTGTTTTTCAAACACGACAGTCATTTAAATCTTGTTCCATAATCAGTACAAAAAAATCCCGCAGCGCCAACCAGCACTGCGGGAATACCTACCTACCTATATCGTTCCAAGAATAAATCCAAGACCTATTTCACTACGCTCAACCTTTGCGTTTGCACCACTCCTTCGCTCAGCAAGCGAATCAAGTACATACCCGCTGGCAGATTGCTGGTGTTTATATTGAGCTTGTGGAAGCCTTCGCTTTGTTGCCCCTGGTTCAGGTTTTGAATCCATTTTCCTTGCAGGTCGTATAAGTCAATGACCAGGTTGCGGGTTTTGCCGAGGGCATAAGTCAGGGTTGCTTGTTCTTTGGCCGGGTTGGGGAACACACTCATTTGGGTGAAATCCGCTCCGTTGTTCTTTACATCCACCGCCGATGTACTGATGTCGCCACTGATGTAGTTGGCAAACTTGCGGGTGCTGAGTATGTTGCCTTCGGCATCAAAGTAGGTGATCATCAGGGTTGGAACCGTTTTGCTGCCGCTGTTGTCAGCAATCACCAGCGACAAGCCTTTTTCGATGGCGGTGCCACAATAATCCAAATCTTCCAGCGAAGGGAACGTTGCGTATACATAATCTGTGCCCATCGACGTGCGCACGGCACAGGTTTGGTCATCGCGGAGTGCTTCGCCTTCAATCTTACCCGCAGTCACTGCAAAAATGTAGGGTGCAGAAGACAAGCGGGTGGTAGCTCCCGGGTCGGTCAGATCCAGGCTAACTGCCATTGCAGAAATTTCGCCAATGAATTTGGAATTCGGATCGGCTTGCAGGCGTACAGCATACAGTTTGGCAGGAATCTGGTAGCTCAAGGTCGCCACATCGTGGTTGATGATGCTGCCTTTCCACTTGAGGGTATCGCGGCAGAAAGTGCCATCGCAGTAGTTGATTTGCAATACAATGCCGCTGCTGTAAGTCACACTGGCGCTCACCCAGAAAGCAATGCTGTTGATGGCTGGAGTTGAAGGGGTGATTACGCTGGTGCTGGTCATGGATTGAGCAGGGCCGTTGTCTACACTGTAGCTGCCTGCGCTAAGGCCAGCCGCTGCAGTAATGTTTACCGAACAAATTGGCTTGTTGGAGGGGTTGATGTAGTTGAAAATGCCGGTTTTTTTGAAATGTGAGCTTTTGAAGTTCAAAGTCCATTGGCCACAGCAATCACTTGGCACGGGTGGTTTGCCACAGCCATCCAGCTTGATCTCTTTGAAGCACTGCTCGCCATTGCTGAAGGTAATGCTGAACATCGCCACGATGCTGCCCGTGGTATTGTTGGGCGAAGTAGCGAAACAGATATCGAGGGTAGGAGCGCATCCGTTGGGGATGAAGTTGTAGGTACTTTGTCCCTGGTATGCACCCAGGCTGGCGGCGCAATTCCAGCCAGCGCTGCTCATGGTGCCCCCTTGTACGGTGACCTGAATTTGTTTCACATCGCAGGGCGTAACTAGCCGCAAGCAGCACTTACCATCGATGGGCTTCAGGGTCGTTTTTTCGCAGCATCCGCTGGATACAACGGTAGCACATACCGTATTGGAAGCAGCTGGCGTCAGTGGGGTATAGGTCAGGTTGCCGTTGATGATGTACTTGCCCGAGCCCCGTGAAGCAAAATCGTTGCAGGCTTGCTGGGTCGTTTGGGCATTTGCAGAAGTAGTAACCTTGAAGTTGGCACGCAAAGTACCGCCGCTGATCAAGCCATATGCAGCGCCATACGCGATGCCCACGTTGTTGCCACTGCCGGTATAAGGCCAGGCGTCGCTGGTTGTACCGATGCTCAACCCCATTGAGTTCAGGATGCTCAGGTTGTTGCCTGCCATGGTTCCGGCAGTTCCGGTCACGGACGGGGTCGCTACTGCGGCATAAGCGTATCCACTTGGGTTGCTCACCCCAAACTGTGCCCCTCTGGGACTTGTGCGGCTCATTACTTTCCAATCGTTGGCGCCATCATTCATGGGCAGCAGGTCAACCTTGCGCACATCGTAAAGGGGGCCAGTACCGGTGTTTTTGATGTTGAGGCGGTACCAAAGGCTGCCACCAGCGCTGGTCGTGGTACTTGATGCCCAGGTGGCGTTGTCTTTGCTGACTTCTTTGGTCAATTCCGTACCGTGGGTAACGTTGATCAGGGTATTGACCGTGTTGGCTGTTTCAGGGGCAGGCAAGTTGCCACCATTGCCCGTAAAGGTATTGGGCACAATCCCACTGGCTGCATCAGGAGCAACTTTGACATCGAATTCGATGAAGTAAAACGTGACACCCTGCGTGCCGTAAGCACCGCAATTGGCATAGTAAAAATTCTGGCATTCGGCGGGGATATTCAGGTTGTTCCACGTAAGGGTATTGCCGCTTACTGAAGCAGTGGCAATTGGCCAGGGTGTCGCTCCTACCCCACCGCAAGCAGGGTTGTAATTGAGGCTGGAATAGGCAATTTGGTTGCCCATGTAAATCAAACTGGGGTTTAGTACATCACTGAGGTTGAAGTTGCTGGCATTTTGGGAACCGATGTTTTGTATGCGCAAACGGTAGCGGAATACATTGCCAGGCTGATAAGCTACCTGTGGGCTGCAAATGTCTTTGTACAAACACAAGTCTGGCGCGGGGGTAGAAGTCACGAAGCTAGCGCAACTCTGCTGCGCAGGAATTTGCGAAGAAGTCAGATTGGCACAGTTGGTAATGGTTGTATTGGGCAGTACACTGGCATTGATCGTAAAAGCGATTTGAATCTGCAAGCAAGCAGCGGCGGCCAATCCGGTTTGGCTAAAGCTCAATGAAGCGACCGGACTGATGACAGGCGCAGTCCAGTTGATGTTGCCCGTTTGACTAGTTGCAATGATGGGTGTATTGGTATTCACTAAAACAGCACTGGCGGTAACCGGAGCAGAGGCAGAAAAAGAGATCGAATTGACCGTAACGCCTGCCGGAATCACATCCTGAATAGAAAAAGTAAGCGGTGTATTGCCGTTGTTGCAAGTGGTAATGTAGTACACGCCCTGGCAGCCAGGCATCTTGTTGTTGAGGTACAAGCCTTTGCTGAAGGTGCCGGAACTGATCGGAGCAGCAACTTGTACGCAAGTTGTGTTGCTGTTGGCGCTAAAAGCCTGGTTGCAAGCGTTGGTACCAGAAAGTGTAGCCGTATTCGGGATTTGCGTACCTACCGGGAAGGAACCTGCCGGATAGTTTACGGTCACCTGACAGCTTAGCCATACCCAGGGAGAAGCCGCATTAAGGTTGCCTACGTTCCAGGTCAGGGTGTTGCCGCTTTGGGTGATCCCGCAAGTACTCGACACTAGGGTTGCGCCCGCTGGCAAAACATCGGTTACTACCGCGCTATTGAGGTTGATTTGGCCGTCGTCGTTGCCCTGGTAAGGGTTGGTTTTGTACACCATCAGGTTGTAAGTCACATTGCCTCCAGCAGCCATGATGTATTGGCAGCCGTTGTTTTGAGGATTCCAGGAAAGTCCGGTTACGCCCTTGCTGATTGCAAAAGGGTTATTGGCAGTTGCCGTAGTGGTAATAAAATCGGTACAAAGTTTGGGTTGATTTTTGGCTTCAAGGCAAATGGAATTGCGTGCGGCCGTACCGGGGCAAGTTGTTCCAGCCGGAAAGTGCACATTGATTTGAAAAGTTCCACTGCAACCAGAGCTTACCGAAGCAAGGCTGTAGCTTACCAAATTTCCGACGGTGCTCACCGTTGGCGTGCCACAACCTGTGCCTGGCACTACTCCGTCGATGATCAACGTAGCAGGAACCTGATCGGTGATGACAACATTGGTGGCGCCAGCAGGAATGGTATAAAAAATGGTGTAGGTGAAAACGACTCCCGAGGGAACGCTGGAGTTGCTGACCTGTTTTTTTACTGCAAACCCATTGGCAGTAACGGTATTGGTCAAGGTAGCTTGAGTTTGTGCAGGCAATAAGCCAGGCAGACTCAGGAAAAGCAGGCTAAAAATTGCCCACATCAAGTGGTTTTGGATCTTTTTCATGTTCAACGGAATTAAATTGGATGAAATAAATGAGTAGGTTTAAGGGGGCTTCATCTACTCATCTCCAAAGCCGTTGAAATCTTACTGCCGTTTTTAAATTTTTTTGAAAAAAATAATCAAAAGGCGATAAAAAAATGAGTGTTTCATTTTGCCAAAGGATTAGATGAGAAAACGGTTCATTTCAAGTTTCTTATCTAATCCTTTGGCTACAAGAAAATGAAACACTTATTTTTGCCCCACTACCCAGGGATAAAATGACCTTGTCCTACTTCAATCCCGGAGCCTTCGGCCAAAAAGACCGACAAAGGTTGTAGATCATTCAAAAATGCAAATTCCTGGCCGTAGGCTGCGCCAAAATCTAACTGACAAAGGAAATTTTGCACCGCATAGGTTTGCCAACGTGGATGCTCTACTGCGTACTCCATAGTGCGTTGGGCATCCCAGCGGGCATAGCCCCAATAATGCTCGGTGATGAACTCTGCTTCGCAACCAGCGGGCATGTCTTCAGCTTGCGGTAAAGTAGTAGCAGAAAAAGAATACTGCTGCCCCTTTTGTTTCCAAGAATACTCTACTTCCAAATTCTGCTCCGTTTCCGTCCAGCGGTATTGCATGGGCACAGTCTTGTATTGCTCGCGGTATAGGGTATTTGCCACGAAGGTGATTGCAGGTACAGGCACGAGTTCCCTGAGAAACACCACTCCTCTTTTCCAGCCCAATTCGGGGTCTTGGTATTTTACATAAAACCGCAGGTTGATCTCCGGAAAATTGCGGTGCCCCGGAAATCCAATACCTTTGACCTTGGTGTTCAAAAACCGGAAACCCACCAGACTGACGTAGCAGGTTTCATTCCACCAATCCAGCTCAACGCCAGCAGGCAGATAAGGCAACAATACTTCAGGATTGACTGCGTAATTGAGCATCAACAGCCTGCGCCATTCGGCGGTAAGGAATGGGTTTTGCATTTTTTTGTCTTGAAGATGTACAAAAGGTAAACGTTTAGCACCCCACCTTCGGTGGAGTGTTTTTTCAGCGCCGCCGAAGGCGAGTGCTAAATAATACAAAAAATGGTGGTACTACAGTCTAACTCCGTATCTGGCCATTTCCCTTAACCACCCATTTGTAGCTGGTCAATTCGGGCAAGGCCATTGGCCCACGAGCATGCAATTTTTGGGTACTGATGCCAATTTCGGCGCCCATACCAAACTGGGAGCCATCCGTAAATGCCGTTGAAGCATTGGAATACACCACTGCGGCATCCACATTGCACAAGAATATCTCCTGGATTTCAGGGTCTTCGGCCACGATGGTTTCGCTGTGGCGGGAGGAATAACGGTCGATGTGGTCGAGTGCTTCCTGTAGGTTAGATACGGTTTTAACCGACATTTTCAGGGATAAAAACTCTGTACCAAAATGGGTGGCATCGGCCAGGGACAACAACTGATCCGGGTATTTCCCTGTTAAATGCGCCAGTGCCCCTTCGTCAGCAAATAATTCTACTTGCTGTTCGGCTAATGGAGCAAGCAAGGCTGCTAGATCTGGTAATCGCGATTCGTGAATGATCAAAGTATCCAGGGCATTGCACACGCTTACCCGACGGGTTTTGGCATTATTGACAATGGCACTGCCTTTGGCCAAATCTCCACTTGCATCAAAATAAGTGTGAACGATCCCTGCTCCGGTTTCGATCACGGGTACAGTAGCATTTTTGCGCACAAAATCAATTAGGCCCTGACTGCCCCGTGGGATCACCAAATCAATGTAGGCGTTGGCGGTCAGGATGAGTAACAAGGCTTCTCGCTCACTGGGGGCCAGGTATACACTATTTTCCAGGCCATAATCGGCCAAAATATTTTTGATCAAATCAACAATGGCCAAATTGGAAAAATGCGCATCGCGGCTGCCTTTGAGTACCGCAGCATTACCAGATTTAAGGCAAAGTGCAAATACGTCAAACGTGACATTGGGGCGCGACTCGTATACGATACCGATGACCCCCATCGGCACACTGGTTTTTTTGAGTTCCAGCCCGTTTGACAAGGTACGCTCTTCCAAGACTCGGCCAAGGGGAGAAGGCAAATCGGTAACTTTACGGATATCCTGAGCAATGTCTTCCAAACGTTTGGGATTGAGCAGGAGGCGATCGTACTTGGGATCAGTAGGATCCATGCGCTCTAAATCCAGTTGGTTTGCGGCTAGTAGTGCAGGTGTGTGAAGTATTGCCGCATCGGCCACGCGATTCAGGATCAAGTTGATGTCCTCATTGCTCAATTGGATGAGCTTGCGCGCTGCCTGACGGGTCGTACGAAGTTGCTCAAGGATGGTATTCATGAATAGTCGATTTAAAGTGCAATTTTAAAGACTAGTGCTTTAACTCAGAAGTTTCGCGCTTCAACAAACTATTTTTCAAGTCCGGATTTTCTTCAAAAAAAGCATAAAAACGACTCGGACTCGGGATAAACGGCAGGTGCTGGCCGAAACTCCCTTTGCCTTTCAAGTGCAGGGTAGCCACCGAAAAAATCAGCAAAGAAGTGGCGGTAATGCTTTCAATTTCGCTAAACGGATAGTGAACGTTCCTGAAATAATTGGTCACGTAAATCCCCTTAGGCCCAACTTCAACGCGCTTAAGCCGCATTAAGGTAAAGGCCAGAAAGAGTGTTCCTGAAGCAAAGATGAACAACATGACACCCTTTATTGTCAAGGCTGGAGTATTGCCTACCCCGGCAAAATTGGTCAGCAGAATGGCAACGGTAGTCCCTCCCACCAAAACCAGCCAAAAAACGGGCAGTACAATTTTGTACACCAACGTGAGATTACTTGATATCCTTTCCATGCTTAAGATGGGGTTACTTCCGCTGAAGAATCATCATCGTCATCTTTGGGAGCCACCCGCTTGGCAATCATGATGCTCACTTCGTACAAGGTGTATAGAGGAATGGTTACCAGCATTTGAGACACCACGTCAGGTGGGGTAATGATCCCTGCTACCACCAAAATGACTACTATGGCCTGGCGGCGAAATGCACGCATGTCGGCGGCAGTTATCAAACCGATTCGGGCTAAAAAATAGACGACCACGGGCAACTCAAACACAACCCCCAAGGGTAAGGTAAACATCACCATGTAATTGATGTAAGAGTTGAGCGTAGGAATATTGGTAACACCTGGAATGGTGTAGCCGATCAAAAAGTTGATGGCAAAAGGCGCCATCAGGAAATAGCCGAACACAACGCCGAGCAGAAACAAAAAAGAACAAACAAAAACGGCTCCTGTAGCCGCTTTTTGCTCTTTGGGCAGCAAACCGGGGCTGACAAAGCGCCAAATTTCCCAAAGCACATATGGGGCTGCCATAATCAATCCCACCACAAAGGACACCCACATACTGGTGACGAATGGCTCGGCAAATCCGATGGTTTGCAAATTGACCTCATGCGCAGCAAAACACATGGTATTGCCCAAACCCATGCTTTTGGAGAAAGAACAAAGCAAGGTATACGTAATGAAATCTTGTCGGGAAGGGCCAAAAATCAGCACCTTAAACATCCAGTCCTGGTATATGAAAAGCGTGATCCCAAAGACAGAAATGGCTGTCAGTGAGCGAAGAATGTGCCAACGCAATTCCTCCAGGTGGTCAAAGAAAGACATTTCTCTGCCAGTCTTTTTCTCTTCTTGGTCTACATCAATTTGATCCAACGGCATGATGGCTCTTTTTTCGAAATTCCTTGCACTGTTTGTCCTTATATGCCAAACAGTTTTGTCGCTCAACTAGTTTAACGGGGACAAATGTATAAAATACTGTCATTTCCTGTGCATTCCGTTATATCTTCGCCCATAATTTACCGACAAAAAAAGCAATACCATGTTTGGACTTGAGAACATGTTTGGCGATATGGAGGCACAGCAAAAAGCCATGCGCGAAAAATTGGCCGAGTATATCGTTGAAAGTGAAGCCGGTGAGGGGGCCATCAAGATCAGCGCCAACGCCAACCGAGAATTGACCAACATCACCATCGATCCTGCGTTTTTAAAAAATGTGGAAGCAGAAGAGTTGGAAGACCTCCTGTTGGTGGCCATCAATCGCGCCCTGCAAAGTGCGCTTGAAAAAGAAGCGTCTGAGACTCAAGAGTTGCTCAAAGACATGTTGCCTCCTGGCTTGGATGGCTTGTTCAAATAATAAGCCTTCTCTTCCTTCGTTTTTTACTGGAATATGATCCCGTACTGTTCAGTATTGGGATTAGTTGTTATGTCAATTCCAAAAAATACCATGAGAATAGCTGCACTTGTTTTTTGCTTATTTTGTCTTGCCCAGTTATCTGCCCAAACCCAGGCTGGATTGGTTGCATTTTATCCCTTTGAAAACAGCAATGCGGATGCGGCGGGCAATACGGCCAATGCCTTTCAGCCCGCGCTCAATCGGAGTTACGATTGTGGAGCCATTGGCCGAGCTTTGAAATTCGGTGGCGCAAATGGAAACGCCGTAGTAATGGGCCCCGCAAATGACGAATTCGATACGGAAGATTTCACCCTGAGCTTCTACTTTAAGGCGACCAATCAAAATGGTATTCAATACCTGGCACACAAACTCACCAGCAATTGCAAAACGGATGGAAACTATTTTTACATCCGGTTTCGTCCCTTTACCCGCACGCTGAACGTCTTTTTGGGAGAAGGAGCCAAAACCGTAAACTTGATTGGCGAAGTACCCAAAGAGAAGTGTTGGCACCACGTTGCGGTCATTCGGGAAGGAGTGAAAGTCAAACTTTACATCAATGGGGTTAAAGTGCAAGAATTAAACACCCAAGGGCGTATCAACTTGTCCAATGACGGAAAATTCATCATGGGCAATTCTCCTTGTGCTCCAGTTGCCAACCAGGCGCCTTTTGAGGGCTATCTGGATGAGGTTCGCTTGTACAACCGCTCACTCAATGACAACGAAGCCAAACAGCTTTATGCCGTTGAACCCGACAACATCGTAACCCGCGACACGAGCATTTTCGTTGGTGGTGCCGTAAAAATCAAAATGGGGCCGACTTGTAATTTCATTTTCAAGTGGTCACCAATCAATGGCGTTGTATCTGCTTTCGATAAAGAACCGGTGATTCAACCTTTCGATCCTGGCATTTACTTTTATTCGGTCAACATGACCGATGACAGTGGGGTATGCGTAGCTACCGATTCCATCCGCATTACGGTAATCGACCCCAATACCCTGGATTGTGGGCAGGTTTTGTTGCCCAAAGCATTTACGCCCAATGGCGATGGGCTCAATGAAACCTTTGGCATCAGTAATCCTTTCGTAATTCAGGAATTGATTTCGTTTGAAATTTACGACCGCTGGGGAAGCAGGGTCTTCGGTACGGCAGATCCGTTTTACCGTTGGGATGGGTCTTTTCAAGGAAAAAAGGTCAACTCAGGAGTAATGCTTTATAAAATTCGTTACCGCTGCAAGGGAGAAGAGAAAATTGCCACCGGAAGTGTGATGGTGATGCGGTAATGTTAGGTGTTTGGTTTTAAGTTGCCCACAATTTTGCAAAGATGCATAAAGTTGTGGGCAACTTAAAAAACCAATTTCAAAGTTTATCTCACCAGTCCTATATCTCCGCGATACAGCAGTTTCACATCATCCAGGAATTCCACCTCGATTACATAGACATATACGCCTTGGCCAGCTTGTTTTGAAGATAACAAACCGTCCCAAAGGATGGTACCACTCAGGCAATTCACGGTAATGTTTTTTTGCTCCAAAATCTGGTTGCCCCATCGATCAAATACTCGGGCATAATTGATGGTCTTGACGCCTTTGCAGCCATAAGCCCGGAATTCATCATTGCGGCCATCCCCATTCGGAGAGAAAGCATTTGGAACGTAGAAATTGCGATTGCGATCCAATTCTACAAACAGTTTGCCTTCCGCTTTACAACCACTGATGTCGGTTACGGTCAGGATGTACTCAGTATCGTCACGTAGGTCGCGGGTAGTGCGTGTAGCTGTAAGCACGTAAGGATCAACTATTTTATCGTTGGACAAGCCTTTAGCGGGCAGCCACAAATAGTTTCTGATTGGTTTGGAACTGGTCACGATTGGCGTCAATTGCAAACTGTCACCCAATTCTACGGTGACCTGATTGGGCTTAAAATCAACCGATAATTGATCCGGCTGATTGACTTGAATGGTATCTACATATTGGCAACCCAATTGGTCTTCAACGGCAATGATGTGCTGTCCAGCAAAAATATTGGCCGCCTGATTGAGAGGGAAATTGATGCCATTTTTGTCTACAGTAAATGTAAAATCTGATGACAAAATTCCATTTCCACCATAAGCTGTATCAATCGTCACCGTAGTCGCGTCACCAAAACAGCGAGGTTCAGCAACCGGATTGATTATCGCCACTACTGGCGGAGGTGCAAGCACTGTATAAGTAGTCGAATCCGTACAATTTTTGGTGTCGGTTACGGTAACAAAATAAGTTCCCGGAGCCAGTTTTTCCGCAAAAGGCGAATTGGCCCGTGAGATATTTCCCGACCAGGTAAACGCATTTTCAGGAAGCGGGTTGATGCCTTCATCCGTATTGACGCTCACGCCAAATTTTCCATCTTTGGTATTGTTGCAGCTCGCTGCCCGCGAAAAGCTTTGGTCAACCACGATGGTGAGTTCAGCTGGTTCTCTGACTTCAAGTTCCTGGTTTTTCACACAATTCCTGCTATCGGTTATTACTATCCGATAGGTTCCTGCACGCAAATTGCTAAGGCTATCTTGAGTAGCTCCGGTTCCTTGCCAGTTGAATCGGAAAGGAGGCGTTCCACCAGCAGGCGTTAGTTTGACTTTTCCGTTGGCTAAGCCAAAACAAGTTACTGATTCAATGACAGAAAGTACTTTAATTTCCGGAGGACTGAGAATGCGCACGGAATCCGCTGCCGCACAAGAATTAGAATCTACTACCACCACAATGTTCATTCCTGCAGGCAATCTCACCGCGGTTGAGGTGGATACCCCTGCAAATGTTTCTTTGCTGCTCTGCCAGGTGAATTCAAATCTACCAGAGCGGCCATTGCTGAATGCAGCAACTGCGGTTGCTCTACCATCACTTGAGCCTTCAAAACAAGCGACCCCGGTACTGTCTCTAAAATTGATCAAGATGCGTGGAGGATCCTGCAAGACAAACTGGCCTGTGGTAGGTGGGCATCCCTTGGCATCAAATACAGTCACTTCATAATTGCCTGCTTTTATGGCTGGACGCAATTGAAAACGGGAGGTATCTTTGCCTTGGTCTTTCCACAAGAACTTATAAGGAGCGGTTCCACCACTGGCATTTACAGTTAATGATCCATTGGCGTCGCCTGGGCAACGTGGAGCAATGCTGGTTATGCTGTCAATTTGAACCGGCGTAGGCGCAATAACCTGAGCGGTATCTACCGCTCTACAGAAATCACTCCCCGTAATCGTAACAATGTAACGGCCAGCAGGCAAATTGGTGATGTTTGGCCCGTTGGCTGAATTATCCCACACAATGGAAGTAATCGTGGTGCTTGGTGCTGGAGTGGCACTAACCGACAAGCGACCATTTTGATCTCCAAAACAACGCAGGGTGAAGTCATTCAATTGGGTAATTTGTGGAGGGGCTGGTGCTCCAACACGAATTGCCAGTGTTGTATCACATTTATTGCTGTCGATAACCGTCACGATGTAATTTCCTGACCTCAAGGCAGATGCCAGCGAATCCGTCTTCGTTGGAAGCAGCATGGTATCCAAACGCCATTGATATTTATACGGTTTTACACCGCCACTAACTTTCACCGATGCAAAACCATCCAAACCAGGATTACAGGTCTCGTTTCGCAAACGATTCCTGGTAATGCTTACCGGAGTGGGCTGCTTCACAGTGATGGTATCACTTACTTGACAACCCGCCGGATCATTGTCTCTCATCGTAACGATGTACTTTCCAGCCGGAACATTGTTCAATGTGCTATTGGTAGGTTGATTAATCGGAGTAGCTGTTGTTCCCGTCCAGGTAAATGTAAAAGGCAACTGATTTTGAGCGCCAACTGTATTACCCGTTGCGATAACCAAGCCATTTGACAATCCAAAACAGGTTACATTGCTTACGGCAGTATCGATCACCAGTTTTTTGAAAGGCTCTACTGGAAAGGTGAAGATTTTTGTACACATGCGGTTGTCCGTAATGGTCACCGCATACAAGCCTTCTTTGATGTTGGTCAAATTGGAAACCGCGTTGGTATCGGCAGGTTTGGTGCTCCATTTGTACAAATACCTTCCTCTACTAAAAGGAACCCCTCCTGAGGCCCTTAAAACAATTGAGCCATTGGATACCCCGGAGCAAGTGGGTTGAGTGATCGTTGGGTTGGGTTCAATTTTGCTGGGTGCCGCAATGCTCACACTGGAGGAAGCCTGGCATCCCTTGGCATTGGTGACGGTAACCGAATACAATCCAGCCCCAAGTGAATCTACTCTTGGGGTTCTTTTTCCTGGTATATTCCACTGGAATTTATAGGTAGAATCAGGATTGGTCAAAGGAATCGAATTGATCGATATGGCTGCATTCAATATTCCAGTTTTGGAATCGTGGCATAAAACCTGCGCCAAAATTTGCACATCTATACCAAGTCCTTCTGGTTCAGCAAATTCAACCGTATCTATTTTAACATTGGCCGTAGGCTTGTTGCTGTCCTGAATTTTGACAATGTATTTCCCTACGGATAAATCCTCCCAGCGGAATTTCCCCCCGGGCTTTAAAATGACTTCAGTGGGAAAGCTTTGAGGTGTTGGAGCTATTTTTTGGATGGAGACGCCATAAGGAGCAGTCCCCTTGTCGGCAATCACTTCAATGACCCCATTCGTTTGGCCAGCACAAGCCAATCCACTGGTGGTAATACTGGTAAACAGCACATCCATCGACACATTGACCCGTCCGTCCCGGAAAACGTACCCCAAAGAGGCAGGTTCAGAACTTCCCACTGTTTCAGCGGGATTTCGCGAACCTTGAAAGCTGAGCGGACTGGTTGTTCCAATTGCACCTATGACTTTAAAGCAGATGGTAAAAATGGTGGCACTATCTGGCAAAATAACGCCTTGAAGGGCAGGATCTGACCAGGAAATGGCCAAACCCAATTTATCCGAGGTTGGGCCAATGTTGGATGAACCAAAACCACCCAGGCTGGTATTGTAATTTTTGGGGCCTACTAGTTCCAATACTTTGGTGTCCCAGCGTATATTCATCTCAAACAATCCAACTTTTTTGAAATTGGTCGTTTTGAGGTCAACACAGATCTCGTCACCCGTTTTTGCATTCAGGAAAGGCAATTGAAAGCCTACTGCTTGACAACCTGCCATGTTCACCGGAAAAGACTTATTGCAGTTTCGTCCATCGGTAATCGTAATGATATAACGACCAGGCTCAGGTACAAAAAAGGAAATGGAATCGAGGTGGCGTGCAGTATTGTTGTTGGTGCTGGATCCTTTTGCTACCCCGGTAATGCTGGGGTCATTCTCTTTTACCACCGTAATGGTATACCTTTCATTGGGATCAAACTCCGGAACGCCTCCACCTACAATAAATGACCCCGTACACCCGGCATTGTTGATACGCGTACGTACTCTTGCTGTATCGAGGGGTTTGAGGAAAGCAATCCGATAAGCTTCTTCAGCATTAAGATTGACACAGCCTCCATTTTCGATGGAACCTGTTGCAAAATTATCCACCGTGATGGGGGAAAAATAAAGGGCGACTGGTGCCCCTTTCCCAAAACCCTGAATAAAGCGCCCATCATTGATGTAGGTTATGTCTCCATTGCGTTTGCCGGTAACTGTCCAATACAGGCCATCAGGCTGGATTACCGTATTGCCAATGGTGATCGGTACCCGAGGATAAAGGCAAGTTTGCTTGAAAATATCGCTGGTATCCGGTCCGGTAAATTCGGTTGAGGGCGCGCAGGTAGTAACCAGGTATACAATCCCAGAAGGGGTTGCAAAGTTGGGGTCATCAATTCGAAAATTACCATCGTGGGTAATTTTAATTGAATCTCCAAAACAAAGGTAAATGGTACCTCCACCTGAAGTATTGCTTTGGCCTCCAATCGCTCCAATTGTAACTGTACCAGCGTTGTTGTTGCATGCACGACGCAATTGTCCAGCTTTACCACGGGGGTCAAACTTAAGTGTGCTAATGTTTTGGCCTTGCAGCATAGCTGCTGGCAACAATAGTAGGATAAGATATCCGAAAAATCTGCTCATTTTGCTCATCATTCTGATTATCGCTGAACGAACTTAATGCTCCGACAGAAAAACGCAGTAGAGCGACAAATATTTCCCAGCGGATGGAATGGCGGCGAAAATACAAAATTAAAACACCAATGGGTTGATGTCCTTTTTGAACATCAACCCATCATTTTCGCTGGTAAAACAACAAATTATTGCCCCAAATCTTTGACTACCCCTTTAATACCTTCACGCTGAAGGGCATTGAGGTAATTTTCCAAAAGAGCAGGGGTTTTAAATGGCCCTGCAATGAGGTGATAATAAGTTTGGCCATTGCTGTTGCTGGAAGAAATATTTACAGGCGTGTTAAATTTCTTTTCAAGGTACCGTACTTGCTGTACTACGTTTTCATAACTGCTGTATACCCCAACCTGAACACCCATTTTGCGGGAGTAGAAGTTGGAGGTGTTGCTTTGAGTCAATGTCCGATTCCGCTGAGCGTCCAACATTGCAGGATCGTCTTCTAAATCAGCCGATAAATTTTGGACTTCATTGTTGGTTTGATAAGCAGAATAAAGCTTATCCGGCTCCAAATTTTCAACGGTAGAAACAGTGGAGGTTCTGGATACCACTCTATTCTCCGGTGTGTTGTAGTGGCGAAGCTGATCCAATAACTGAACTGCATTAATGGTTTCTTCAAAGCGTGCAATTGCAACACCTGATGCATTAAAAATCAGCATTGAAGGCAAGAATTTCACCCCACAGGTTTCTCGGTCGGCGTAGCCTTGCACTTCATCTACGTCAATTTTCACAGCCAAATAATCATTGTTCATGTACGCAGAGACTTCTGGGTCAATGAAAGTGTTCGCCTCCATCCATTGACAGGGAAGACACCAACTTGCGTAAAAATGAACAAAGAGTGGTCGTTTCAATTGAGCGGCACGCGCTTTTGCTTCGGCTAAAGGTAGGTTTAAGAACTGCGCAGCACGCAGTTTTTGGGATGCTACAACTAGGGTAAATACCAGGAGCATGCCCGAGGTAACGGTCGTCAGTTTTCTCATAGAAAGGCGGAATTATAATACAATCATAAAAACTATATGCAAGATATTCATAATTCCTATGAGTAACAACTTCAAATATGTTAAAGGTTATTCTTGAGCAGAACTATCTTTGGAATTGAGGCTTTTCAAGAGGGAAAGGTGCTCATCCATGAGGGAACGGGCAGTGTGGTACAATTCTTCGAAATTCACAATAATGAGTCGCAATTCCTGAGGGATTTGGTCATCAACTTGTTCCAATTTGATCCGGCTACAAGTCATCAATCCTTCGATCATTTGCAACATGCGCTGGGCATTAGAGTGAATAACATCCAGTTGCTCCTGGTTTTTGCCCTGCTGCCGAGACCCTGATTTAAAGTAGGCATTCGGAGACGAAATGCTGCCTCCACTTAAATCGCGCTGTGCCAAATCACAAATAGACACCCCAAACAAACGAGAGATCCGCAATAGGTTGCACACCTTTGGTTCCGCAGAGCCGTTTTCGTAAGAGGCGATGTTGCCACGATTTAAACCGATTTTTAAGGCCAACTCTTCCTGACTCAGATTCATCTGCTTTCTTAAAAAGCGAATGTTCTTATTCAGGTAGGTGGATTCTACCATTGGGTCCATACCATCCAAATGATTTAAATAATCAAAATTTCAACACAAATTCAAACCTAAAATTAGTCCTTCGATTAAAACTTGTAGTTCACCGATTATTTTTCGGTATTCGTCGTCAATTATCGGTGTTTCGAATCTACTTTCTAAATACAAATTTAGACCTCCATTGTTTTGATGCTGTTAATAAAATTAACAATTTTCTTTGTTTTAGTCAAAAAATGTCGCCTGAGCACCTTTTTTATTAAAAATGAATCTAAATAGGAAAAAATAATTGCATTAAAAGGAAGTGTTTTATATTTTTGTAAAAAATTATTACAAATACCGTTACCCAAATAAATCACCGGACTATGCTTTACGCGATTCAAACTCCGATCTACGAGCAACTTGACAAGGTGAGCAATTCATTGCGCGCCTTTTCCCTCAAACTGACCGGTAACTACAACGATGCTGATGATCTTTACCAGGATACAGCGGTTAGAATCATCACCAACGCTGACAAATACAATCAAGGTACCAACTTCAAAGCTTGGGCGGTTACCATTATGCGGAACATTTTCATCAACAATTACCGCAAAAAAGTACGGCGCAACATGATTGTAGACCAAACACCCAATAATTTTTACATCAATTCAGGTGAGGAGAAGGTGTCAAATGATGGGGAGCACGATGTCGCTTTTGGCGAACTGATGCGTTTGGTGGATACTTTGCCTTCCGATTTTCGCGAGCCATTTCTGATGGCTTACGATGGGTTTAAGTACGAAGAAATTGCCGAAGAGCTTGGTTCGCCGCTTGGGACAATCAAAAGTCGGATTTTCTTCGCACGCAAAAAATTACAGAAGCTCTACGAAGAAAATTATCGGGAGCGAGCATAAGTCATCCTATTTCAGGATTGATTTGATGGAAGAAGGGGCGCCTTAAAGGTTAGCCCCTTTTTCCGTTTTTTTCCAAATCAAGAATATTTTGTACATTTCAGCTATCTAACCCCCTCTAATTCCCCATAAGGCAACTTAGGGCTAATTATTAACTAAAAAAGGCATGGATCAAATTAGCATTCACAGCGATAAAGGAGAAATTAAACTTCGCAAGAGTAAAGCGCTGGTCGGTCTAAAAATGGCCCAATCCCGTGGATTGGAGGCTCCAGACTACATCAACAAGGAGGTGCACCAAAGCTTGGGTGGCTTCAAGGTTGTAGAACTCAGTTTAGACGACTCAGACATCAATTCCAAACTGGATGAAGTTCGCGAAAAGGATGATGTCGAAGTGGGCACCCATGTTTATTACCCCGAAAACAGCAATAGACCGCTGATTGCCACTGGCGAGATTTTCATTACCTACCACGAAGGCGTAAGTGATGAAGAGCAAATGTTGGCATTAAATGAATACAATTTAGACTTAGTGGAGCGTAGGGGGCTAAATACTTTGGTAGCCAGGGTGACTCCCAATTCTCCTAACCCCATCAAAACAGCAGCCCTTTTGCAAAAAAGCTGTTTGGTAAAAATGGCTGAACCAGATATAGACACCATCCTTGATCAATATTTTTTACCTGTCGATACGCTAATGCCCAGCATGTGGCATTTGCAAAACAATGGATTTGTCCCAGATGCCAACGTTCAGTTGCGCCGTGGTATTGATGCGAAAGTAGTGGCTGCCTGGCGTTTGCTCGGCAACCTTGGGTCGCCCAATATCAAGATTGCCATCGTAGACAACGGTTTCGACCTGACGCATCCCGATCTAAAAGGAAAAGTAGTCAATCCGTTTGATTTTTGGAACAATACCCCCCAGGTGTTGCAGGGCGACGCCCGGTACACCCATGGCACCCCTTGTGCAAGCGTGGCACTGGGTGCCTCCAATGGCGTTGGCATGGTTGGTTCTGCGCCCAATGCCCGTTTCATGCCCATTAGCGGTACTTCGTTTAGTGTGCGTGCCACCGAATCCATTTTCAATTATTGCATCAACAATGGAGCAGACATCATCAGTTGCAGTTGGGGATCTACCGATTCCAATTATCAACTGAATGCTGAGAAACAACAGATCATTGCCAATGCCGCCCGTCGTGGCCGCAATGGCCGAGGTTGTGTAATTTTGTACGCAGCGGGTAATGATTCTTTAAACTACATCAATTTTTATGCCCAGCACCCCGATGTGATCGCCGTTGCAGCATGTACAAGCCAGGGCGTTCATGCCGATTACTCCAACATGGGTATGGAAGTGACCGTATGTGCGCCTTCCAATGGCGATTGGCCCATCATTGCAGCAAGGGCCTGGTGGGATCAGGGAGATCCTAATGAGCAAGGAGAACAGCGGTATTGGATCGATGGCTTAAACCGAGGAAATCAATACAAGCATTTTGGAGGTACTTCGGCGGCTACACCCCTGGTGGCTGGCGTTTGTGCGCTAATGCTCTCCGCCAATCCAGACCTGACCGCCAGAGAGGTCAAACAAATTTTGGTTCAAACCGCAGACAAAATTGGTAACCCTGCCGAATACATCAATGGCCACTCCCGGAAATATGGATACGGAATGATCAATGCCGAACGCGCCGTTTCTGAAGCTTTGCGTAGGAGAGGAATGTCTTCGCCAACCGTTATGCCCAATCCTACGCCGCAACCCAACCCGCAACCAAATCCACAGCCCGTCAACACAGGCGGCAAAAGCAATGTCTTCGAGGTCAACGCCAACCAAATTCCGCGTACAGGATGGGGCATCCAGGTGGGCGTATTCAGCAATTATGACAATGTACTTTCCATGGTAGCAAAGCTCAAGCAACAATTTGGGCAAACGGTAAACGTTGTGGTTTCCACTCAAAATGGCCGCCAAATCTATAAGGTAGTCGTAGGTGCTTATGCCAACATCAACGAAGCCACCATCATGCAAAGCCGATTGACCCAGGCTGGTTACCAGGGATTTATTAAAAATTTAGCGGACGTTTAGAAAAGTTAACAAAGCATGGTTCTTGCAATCGATATAGGCAACAGTAATGTAGTATTGGCGCTGCATGATGGTTTGGTATGGAGTCAGGTTTGGCGCTTGCCTACCTTAACCGAACCCGACTCCCCAATGTATTATGAAAAGCGCTTGACCGATATTTTGCTGGAAGCAGGGATCATTCCTGGCCCGGCCCCACAAGTGATCATCAGTAGTGTCGTACCGCAGTTGACTGCTCCTTTCCTGCACATTTCCGAGCATCTATTTGGAAAACCAGCACTAAAGGTGGCGCCACCCATTTATCCCAAATTGAAGTTAAAAATTGATCGACCCAATGAAATTGGCACCGATTTGTTGGCCAATGCAGTAGCGGCCCATTATCTTTTTCAGCAAGATTGCATCGTGGTTGATTTTGGCACCGCCCTAACTTTTACCACAGTCAGTGCCGACGGACACATCTTAGGGGTTGCCATTGCACCTGGATTGAAAACAGCAATTGCTTCCTTGTTTCATAAAACCGCACAATTGCCTGAAGTGCCCCTTACGCTTCCGACCACGCCAATCGGAAAAAATACTGAACATGCCATTCAAAGTGGAATTTTGATTGGGTACGTCGGCTTGGTCAGGCACATGTTGGCCGAAATTCGGCGGGAAGTTGGACCTCAATACATCGCAATAGCTACTGGAGGCTTATCGGCTGTGTTGACGCCACTCCAGGAAGATTTCCACCAGATTGATCCCATGTTGACCTTGGAAGGCTTAAGGATCATTGCCGAAACCCAGGAGCTTTAGAAATTACGCCTATGCCCGGTGATCGGGTATCTCTAAGAGCCGAGTTCTGACCCAACTGATCAATGCGTATGTTGTAGAAACGAGGACAGCATCTCCAAACAAGTTAAAAATAATTTGAAGAATTGAATCCTGCCAATAATTGAACAATCGGTGGCTGAGCAATCGATGCATCTTCACATTCAGGGACAGGTGGCGTTTTTTGAGATGCAAGTCAAACGAGTAAAGCAGTCCGCTCTTTAACGATTTCTTTCAGGGCTTTTAGAATGCGGCAAATATCATACACATTATCGGTGGTGCCATCAAAGCCTTTGCTGATGTGGTACATTTTACCAGTCAACACCACAAAATACCAATCGCGCCCCAGTACATAACACCCATAAATCGGTGCGTCATGATCGTTGAGGTGTTGACCTACCAACATCGCCGAAAGAACCTGGCCGGCAGGATCACCCTTAAATTGTACCTCTTTTTTGAATTCATTGAAAGCAAAAAAAGGCATTTCTGGCTCACCGTAGCCCGAGGCTAAAATTTCATCTGGTTTACCCATCAAATCAATCAGTTCTCCATTTATTGTACCAATAGTCGCCTGAATGAAGCGCTGAGCAAAAAGATTGTACCTATAGGGTTCGGTAAAGTTGATCAAACTGAAGATAGGGCCGATAAAATGCAGGCTCAAGTCTTGTTCACGCCAGTAAAAAACATTGAGGTCTAGCAAATTTCTGAGATTCTGGCAAGTGGCAATTTCATACTCAGATAATTCCATGGTTGCCGCCTTGTCCATCCATTCATTGAGTTGCGGCAATGGACGACTCCAACGCAATCCAAATCGTTTGTCTAAATCCATTAAGGTGCAATCATTAAAATTCAGAATCATTTTTTCCATCTGCCTAGAATTTGGTTCAAAGATACGGATTGTGTATGGAAGATGCTTGAGAGGGATAAGAATTTGCAGGTAAGGGAGCTTTAGTTGAGGTGTTCCGTTTTTATTAAAAAAATGTGCCATGAGCCTTTCAGTATCTTCAAATAAAGGCACAATGCGATACTCATTAGTAGTGGGCAAAAACAAGTCCTAAAAAAACAAAGTAAAAGACAAACGTGCAAAAAATGGTGTCCCTGGAGTAAAGTGAATTTCTTCCACCGGTTCCGTCTCATTAAACAAACGGCTTTCGGTAGCAAACTGCGTTTCTTTCCATTGGGTATTGATGACGTTTTGCAAGTTAAGTCCCAATTCCCACTTCTTTTTATAGGCGTAATTCAACTGCACATCGGGTACAAAATACCCTTTGGCCGCAATCGAATTGTCTTCATTGGCAGGGCGATTGGCCATGTAGCGGTAGCGCAATGAACCACTGAATCCTTTATCCCCCACGAGGGAAAGCCCTCCAACCGAAGTAAACAAAGGCGCCAATGGCAGGTAATTTTCACCTTTTGCCTCGCCAATTGCCCGGGGTTGAGCCCAATTGGCATCCACATCCACAAACAGGCGGCGACTGAGTTGGTAGCGCGCAGACAGATCGTAACCCCAACGGCGGGTGCGGCCACTGGGCTCGATTACCCCTGCATCTCCCACATACACAAATTCTTGTTCCAACCAGAGGTACCACAACCCCGTGTTTACGAAGAGGTTGGGAATCGGTTTCCACACCACGCCCAAATCCGTACCATAAGCAGCAGGAAGGATTTTTCGGCCGTTTTGAGGTACAACTACCCGCGTGTCGTTGGAGTGAAAACTACGTCCAGTGTTGAGGTACAAGCGAATTTTTTCGCTCGCATTATAATTCAAATTGATTTTGGGCGAAAAAATACCGGAGCTGGCCGAAGCACGGGTATCGTCTTGCAAGTGATCGGTATAGCGGTTCTGGAAAAAATCGTAGCGCAAGCCAAGATTGAGGGTTGCTTTGCGCCCCAACTGGAGGTTATCATCCAGGTAAAGGCCCAAGTTTCCTTCCTGTACATCCCCCAATTGAATATTCTGCTCCGTAATGGTGCGATTGCGTGTATTGGAAAGTTCTACGTCATTCACCATGTCCTGCCGATATTGAACCCCGATGGTCGTGCTGCCAAAGCGGGAGGGGAAGTTGAGACTTCCATTGTAGCCCAGGATGCTGCGGTCTTCTTTTTGCCGAATTTGATCCCCGTTCACGGGGTCTTCGAGGAAAAATGTAAAGTTGGAATAGAGTTCAAACTGATAATGGCTGTAGAAAAACTGGTTTTTCCAGGAAGCACCTTTGCCCATTTGGGTCACCAATTGGAGGTTGGCATTGCTGCGGCTGGTTTCACCGCCTTCACTTGGGTCAACGGAGCCATAAAAAGAAATAAGACCGGATTCTACTGCCCGGTCAGGAATTTGGCCGGAATGGTTCCATTTTGACCAGAAATGAGAACCTGTGAGGCTCATGCGGGTACTCGGGCTGAGGACTCCATTGTACCGCCCTTGTACGTTGACACGATTGAAATGCTGGGGCGCATCAAAATAACTTTCGGTATAGCTGTATTCACTGGCCAGATAGGCGGATTGGCCTTTTTGCCGGGCAGTTTCTCCCAATAAATTTATGGCTGCTACGCCACGAGCAGTACCGTATTGACCAATTTCAAATTTGGTAAAACTGCGATCCAATACTTCTTTGGTACGAAAATCTACCCAGCCTGCGGTGCTGAAGTTTCCTTTATCGGCATAGTAGGGGCCTTTTTCAAAATTGACCTTTTCAACCAGTTCAGGGATTACAAAATGCAAATCTGCATAACCTTGGCCATGCGCATGCGAAACCATATTGACGGGCAACCCATCAACGGTGAGTCGGATATCGGTACCGTGGTCGATGTCAAACCCACGCAGAAAGATTTGTTCAGCTTTACCTCCTCCAGCGTGTTGCCCCATGAAAAGGCCAGGTACCATGCGCAGGATTTCCTGAGAGTTGATAATGGGACGCAGGCGAATATCAATCTGATTGATGGTTTGTTGCTGATGGGCACTTTGCCCTTTGATGACCGCTTCTTTAAGCGTGAATTCTCCAGATTTGAGCGAAATCTGAACTCGAACAGTGCCTTTATCGCTAACTTCAACCGTTTCCTGATGGCTTTGGTATCCCAAATAGCTAAAAGTCAGCTGATGGCTGCCCGCACTGAGATTGCCAAGGGCAAAGTTTCCAGCGTCGTCACTTACTGCTCCGCGCACGTTATCGCCCAAACTGACGGATACCCCTATCAATGGATTTCGATTGCTCTCGTCAAAAATGAATCCCTGGATGCTGCCTTTCTGAGCTGTCACAAATATTGGGATGGATAAAAAGAGTAGAATGATGTACTTCATTGTTATTTTATTTTGTTTGGTACAACATGAAACAAATCTAGGGATACCTCAACAGAACTTAAGGTGAACCGGGAGTTTAGGAAATCATTCCTATTCCAGGTAACTTGATTGCAATCATCAATATCTACGAGATCAAATGGCATTTTGGATGTGCCTTTTCAGTCATTAAGCCTATAATTTTTTTGTACTCGTTATTTAAGTTTGAATTCATGGCTATTTTTTAAAATTTTTTTTTGGGATTTGGGGAAAATGATTCTCGAACGCCAAGAGGAAAACGGCTGGGGCAATTCAGTTGTGGAAATGTTGGCGAAAGATTTGCAGAAGACTTTTCCTAAGATGGAAGGTTTATCATCGCGGAATTTATGGCGCATGCGAATCTTCTATTTAGCTTATTTTGAATTTCTGCCACTGGCGGTGGCAGAAATTGGATGGACGCACAATTACCTGATCATTGAAAAATGCAAAGACCCTAACGAGCGGCTATTTTACATCCATCAAACCAAGCGCTATGGCTGGACCAAAAACGTATTAATCCACCAAATTGAGAATCAATCTTTTCAAAAAACCATTCTCAGTCAGCAAAATACAGAGTCTTTCAGCTCCTTATCTCAACGCCCAACCCCAAAAACGTGCCAAACGCTGCTGTCGCTTTTTCCATTACCTCTATTGCCAATTTGTCTTTTGGGTCAAAAAAAGTCGGCTCAATCACGACCTTATTCTTTTGCACCGTCCGTTTCCAAGTGCCAACTACCAGGCCGTCCACCACAATGATCGGTTTAAAAATTCCGTTGCTGGTGATGGCTTCTTTGTGCCACTTGGATTCAAAAACTGTGCTGCGGTCTTTGTAGCTTACGGTGTATTCATCAAAGGCAGGGAGAAAAAAAACACTGGGATCGGGGTTCAGCGCAGCCAGGTTTTTCTCTTCAAAAAAATAAGTTTTTCCGTCGACGACAAATGACTGCAACTCATTTTTGATGCTTTCCAGTCCTGCCCGCGCATCGGGCATCGACAAGCCCGACCACCACTGAAAATCGGGTAAAGTGGCTGGAGCATGACTGCTGAAATATCGTTTGGCCAAGGTGGCCAATGCTTCATCTTTACTCAAAACCAAGCCTGGAGGGATTTTCTCATCAATTAAAGCATAGGTCAATTTTTTGCCCTTCATCACGCCGTTGCACACGATGGCGTCTACTTCGGCATTCATCATGAAATGTACGGCGCGACTTGAATCAGTTTTCACCCCTCCCCTTTCCAATTCCAGCATGACTTCTTCACGGGTCAGGTTTTTGCCTCCTTCCAGGGCTTTGGCAATCAAGTCGTTGGTGTGGGAATAAAGTGCTGAGTCGATGCCCAGTTCGCGATCCCGGGAAGCAGAAGCTGCTTTGATTTGCTTGCTGGTCAGTGCGAGCATCCAGCGCAGATCCTGACCAGCTACCAGGTGCCAGGTTGTTCGCAAAACGTGGGTGCGCACAAGTTCTCCGGAATCCAGTGCAGCTTCAATGTCGGCATCTGTAGTGCCGGGCACCCGCAAGCCAACTGCCCATTTGGACATAGGGTAGTCTTGTGCCTGGATGGCGCCCATGTGAGCCACAAGCTCTTGAGGAGTAACAAAATCGGGATTCGTGATTTTTTGGTTGTGCAAACGGAGAACAGGAAGCTTTTCGGTTGGCATTGCATAAATTTTGCACGAAAATAAGTCGATTTTTATTTCCGTACTCCCTCCAACAAAATCTGCGAAATTTCTTGCTTCAACTCTTCTGCCAAAATCTATTTACCCGGATGGCGCCAAATTGCACAACCAGCGCATTGCGGAGATCAAAGTACAGGACAAAATAAATTGTATGGAGAAGTATGCTTCAAACCTATCTGCATAGTATAGGTCGCGCATTGAAGAGGCCTGATGGCCAGGTGTGGCGGAATAAGCGCGTGACAGCTTGGTAGATTTGCTTTTTCTCGATTTCCCCACAGCATAAATCCCCCGACCTAGGCCGGGGGTATGTCATCGATTAACCCAATTGAGCAACATGCTTCATCAAGCTGCTCTTCAAGTTAGCTGCTTTGTTCTTATGCCAGGTATTTTTCTTAGCCAGTTTGTCGATCATCGCGATCACTTTTGGTAAGAAACCTACTGCCTCCGTTTTGTCTTTCAAACTACGCAACTTCTTGATTGAAGTACGAGTAGTCTTCTTATAATAGCGATTCAAAAGACGACGCTTGGACTCTTGACGGATACGCTTCTCAGACGATTTATGGTTTGCCATACAAAAACTTTTCTCAATATTAAAAATCACTTCTGAACAATTGGAGCGCAAAGATAATTATTCATTTGGAACTTGCAAAAGTAAATTTAAAAAACCTTTTGCAAATCAAATTATCTTTTCACTCGAATATCTAATCATTTAATTCGTTGTTCTTTTTGTACTTTTGCGCGCACAGGGGCGATAAAAAATGAAATACTTTTTTTGCCCGACTACATAGACATAAAAACTGAACAAAACAATGAGCGATTTCTCCTTCATTGCCAATGCTCACCCGGCGTACATAGATTCGCTGTACGAGCAATACCTGAATAATCCCGAACAAATCGACGAAACCTGGTCGTCTTTTTTCAAAGGTTTTGATTATGCCCATTCAACCAATGGTCATGAAAAAAGTAACGGGGTTGCCAGTCCAAGTACTTTTAACAAAAAAGAGTTTCAAGTACTTGCCTTGATCAACGCCTATCGTGGACGAGGTCACTTGATTTCTACCACCAATCCAATTCGCCCGCGCATCGATCGAAATCCAAAATTGGAAATCGAAGATTTTTACCTCTCTGAGGCCGATTTGGACACCGTGTTTAATGCTGCGACCGAATGTGGCATGGATCAACCTGCAACCCTCCGCGACATTATAGTCCACCTCAAGCGAATTTACGGAGGCAACATCGGTTTTGAGTTTCAGCACGTTCAACAGCGCGAAAAGCGCCGTTGGTTGCGTACCCGGGTTGAGCAAAGTCGTCCAGAGAAGGATTACAACATCCCGATTGATAAAAAACGCCGCATTCTGGAAAAACTGAATGAAGCGGTCGGGTTTGAGAAATTTTTGCACACCAAATACATCGGCCAGAAACGCTTTTCATTAGAAGGCGGCGAAAGCACCATCGTTGCCCTGGATGCGGCCATCAATAAAGGTGCAGAAATGGGCGTAGAAGAAGTCATCATTGGGATGGCTCACCGCGGTCGTTTGAACGTGTTGGCCAACATCATGAAGAAAACCTACGAGCAGATTTTCACTGAATTTGAAGGAACAGCCATTCCCGATCAAAGTTTTGGGGATGGTGACGTAAAATACCACCTTGGATACTCTTCCCAAGTAGTTACGCCTACTGGTAAGGAGGTTCAGCTTGAATTGACCCCCAACCCTTCTCACCTTGAGGCTGTAGATCCAGTTGTAGAAGGCTATGCTCGCGCCAAAGCGGATCGCCTATATAAAGGTGATTACGATCGCATTTTGCCCATTCTCATTCATGGTGACGCTGCGGTAGCCGGGCAAGGCATTGTATTTGAGGTGATTCAGATGAGCAAGCTCAAAGGCTACAATACTGGCGGTACTTTCCATTTTGTGATCAACAACCAGATTGGTTTTACCACTGATTTTGAAGATGCGCGTTCTTCTACTTATTGCACTGGTGTGGCTAGTGTGGTTTCCGCACCAGTATTTCACGTGAATGGTGATGACCCAGAAGCTATCCTTTATGCCGTTGAAATGGCCATGGAGTTCCGCCAGGAGTTCAATACTGATGTTTTCATCGATATGGTGTGCTACCGTAAACACGGCCACAACGAAGGAGATGACCCAATGTTTACTCAGCCAGATTTGTACGTAGCCATCAACGTTCACCCCAATCCAAGAGAAATCTACATCAAAGAATTGCTGGAAATGGGCGAATTGCCCAAGCAACTTGCCGATGATTTGGAAAAAACCTATTGGGCAGATCTTCAGGCGCGTCTTGAAGAAGTAAAACAACACCCACTGCCTTATAAGTCACAAGAACCAGAAGAAGAGTGGGAAAAATTGCGCCACGCCACGGTGGAAGATTTTAAAAAGTCTCCTGTAACAGGACTAGAAAAAGCTACAGTTGAAAAAATTCTTGCCCACCTCAATACCATTCCAAGTCATTTCAAACCGATTCCAAAAGTGAGTCGCTTGTTGGAAAACAACAAAAAACTGTTGGCTAAAGGGATGATAGATTGGGCCACCGCTGAATTGATGGCCTATGGTTCAATTTTGTTGGAGGGCAAAGACGTTAGGATGAGCGGCCAGGATGTACAACGGGGTACCTTCTCGCACCGGCACGCAGTTTTACATGATGCCAAAACCAACGAAGTACTCAACCGTTTGGACAACATTGAAGCTACCCAGGGCAAGTTTCATATTTTCAACTCTTTGCTGTCTGAGTTTGCGGTAATGGGCTTCGAATATGGTTATTCGCTGGCACATCCCCACAACCTGATCATTTGGGAAGCACAATTTGGGGATTTCTTCAATGGCGCTCAAACCATTGTTGACCAGTTTATTTCTGCGGCTGAAAGCAAGTGGAACCGCATGTCTGGTTTGACCCTGCTGCTGCCACACGGTTATGAAGGCCAAGGCCCAGAACACTCCAGTGCACGCCTGGAGCGATTCCTGCAAAACTGTGCCGACCTCAACATGATTGTGGCCAATATAACGGCTCCGGCCAACTTCTTCCATTTGATGCGCCGCCAACTGGCCTGGGAATTCCGCAAGCCACTGGTGGTGATGTCTCCAAAATCATTACTTCGTCACCCGGAATGTGTGTCCCCTCTTGAAGCTTTTGAGGCGGGAACAAATTTCCATGAAGTAATTGACGATGTAAATGTGACAGACAAAGAAGCCAAAGGCATCAAGCGGGTGTTGTTCTGTTCCGGTAAAATTTATTATGATTTGGCGCAGCGCAAGAAAGACCTCAACCGCAGCGATGTAGCCATCGTACGCCTCGAACAATTGCACCCAATGCCCGAAACGCAATTGGAAGTCATTCTAAATCGCTACAAAAAAGCAGAGCTTTTCTGGGTGCAAGAAGAATCCGCCAATATGGGGGCATGGCAATACATGAAACTCAATTGGGAGATTGATCGGAATTTGCAGCGCATTTCTCGCCGGGCCAGTGCCTCTACCGCAGTTGGTTTCAAGAAAATCCACGATCAGCAGCAGGAAGATATTTTGCAGAAAGCGTTTGCTGAGTGAGTATAAATAAGGAGAGATGAAGGATAAGCAAGTCCTCAATACTTGATCTTATCCTTCGTCCCGCACTCTTTTTCTAGATTTTTTCCTCTGACGAAAAAAAACTACTTTTGTTTTCAAATAGGCATAAAAAGCAAAAACCCGGTGAGAAACATCTCCCGGGCTTGCGGAAACTATCAGTCCTTTTTCAACTCTGCCAGATTTGCTATCCAAATAAGAAAACCAAATAGACCGAGTAATGCCGCCCAAAAAAGGCAGCAACAACTATGGTTAGGGCATGGGTAGACGTGGTCTCTTTGTTCTCTTAGTTCCCGCCCATGACAACCAACTGCGCGGCTATGATTGGCATAGTAAACAATTGTTGTTCTAATCTGCTCCTATGCTGTTTCTTATTGCTGTTTGAACAATTCAAAATTAAATCGTAATTTCATGTTTGGGTAGGCAGATTTGTTGCCAATTGTGATCACCAACCTTTGCAGGAATTATTATCAAGTCATAACCCATCAACATAAATTTCGAGCACAAACACCCTAATGAAATGACATTCAGTTGTTTGCAAGACAATCTTCAGTTTTTTTCAACCTTAAGCCGTTAAAAACCCAATGTTATGCCCATCTCTCATGGAGATCAGCTTTTTGAAATGATTCAGTCCTTAACCAAGGCTGAAAAGCGCAATTTTCGGCTGTATGCCAAACGGATACAGGGAGAAAGTGATGCCAAGTTTCTTCAGCTCTTTGATTTTTTGGAAAAACAAAAAGACTTTGACGAGGAACTCATCATTCGAAAACTGAAGGATTCTAATAAAAGCCAGCTGTCAAATTTAAAACGTCACCTTTACCAGCACATCCTGACCTGCTTGCGGTTAATGGAGATTCACAAGAGTGAAGAAATACAAATCAGGGAATGGATTGACTATGCAGTCATACTGTATGGGAAAGGGCTTTACCTGCAATCTTTGAAATTGCTGGCAAAAGCCAAAACGCTGGCCAACAAACTCAACCACGACATCTTGCAGCTCGAGATCGTAGAGTTTGAAAAACGGATCGAGTCCCGCCACATTACCCGCAGTACCACCCAACGCATGGATGAGCTGCAACGGGAATCGGAAGAACACAGTGATACAAACTTATCCATTGCGCTGCTTTCCAACTTCAAGCTGGCCTTGCAACGCCATTTCATCAACAATGGCCACGTCAAAACGACGGAAGAGCGATTGGCGTTGGAAAAAGACTTCAGAGACAAGCTGCCAAAACAGGAAGAGGATGCCAAAACCTTCTTTCAAAAAATTCACATCTACCACGCTTATTACTGGTATCATTATTTGCTTCAGGAATACGACAAGTGTCAGGAGTATGCCGCAAAATGGGTCAACTTGTATGCCTCCGAGCCCAAGATGATTGAGATGGACATGGACATGTACATGATCGGGATGCACCAATTACTGGTAACAGCCTTTTACTTGCGCAATTATCCTGTATTCATCGAAACCCTGGATCGTTTTGAAAAATTTCGCAAAGAAGTTTATCCTAAATTCAACTACAATTCACAGATTCTTTCTTTTCTGTTTGTCCATCAAGGAAGGTTCAATCGCCATTTTTTAGAAGGAAGTTTTCAGGAAGGCACCGGGCGAACCTTACAACATACCTTGAGACGGATTCGCAGGTACGACAATAAACTAGATGCCCACAAGCTATTAATCTTTTACTTTAAAATTGCCTGGCTTTGGATGGGAGCAGGGAAACCGACCACTGCCATCGATTACCTGAACCTCATTTTGAACCATCCGGGCAAAGCGCTTAGGGAAGACATGCAAGCCTATGCCAGCTTGCTGTTCATTATGGCGCATTATGACCTCAAGAACGTAGATTTCCTGGATTATGTGATCAACAACACCGCTCGATTTATCAGTAAAATGCGAGATCCCAGTAAGCTACAAAAAGCCAGCATCAGCTTTTTTAGGAGGCTGCTCAATGCCAGACCCGATGATACTCAAAAACTATTTCAGGATTTTCGCAAAAAATTAGAAGAACTGAAAGCAAATGATTTTGAAAAGAGATCGTTCATTTTCCTCGATTTAGAATCATGGGTGGAAAGTAAAATTCAAAACAAATCCCTTGCTCAAGTGGTCAAAGAAAGGCATGAACGTCGATTAGAACAAGGCTTTTAACAAATTAAAGACCAAATTATTCTTAATTTCAGACAATTTTTTCTTCGAATAATTGTAACTTAAACTAATATTCCTCGTTATGGATCTGCAATTTGTGCCTAAATTGCAAAGATTTATTTAAACAGACCTTGCCAGAGTGAATTGAAGGATTGATGAGTTGATCAGCAAAGGTCTCTTCCATGGCTAATCTAAGTTTCATACATTTTTTATTTGCCGGCTGCATTCATGTGTGTCGGCTTTTTTTTTTCAAAAAAACGAAGCCAGTTTATAGTATGCTATAAACTGGCTCTGCATTTATCTTAGCATGAGGATCAATTAATCCTTGAACACTTCGATTTCGTGTTTTTCAACCACTAAATCTGTAAATTTCCCTTTGAAACGGGTTGCTTTTACGATATGGTTGTCGATCCAATGGTAATTGCCACCACGTGGTTTGCCAAACAAAATGCCATGGTATTTGAACCCATTCCGATTGAGCCATTCTTCCGTCACTTGGCGGTGTTCTTCGGTCCGCGAGGTAAAGAAAGTCACCACATGGCCTTCATCGTACCATTTGTTCAGGATGCTGAGCGCATCAGGATAAGGCAACACCGTCACCATACGCTCGGGTTCCTCATTAGGGATGTCATCACAGATGGTTCCATCAATGTCAATGAGGAAATTCTTCGTTTCGTTTGGTAAAACCGGGCTAATCGATTCACCCTTCTCATTATAAGCTGCCTTAAGCTGCTGGGTATTCTGGTCCATGAAAATGTTGTATTGTCTTGAACTGTGTGGATAAAGGATTGATAGACAGAATAATTTGGTCAATATTGGCTAGAGGCTCATGTAAAAACGCTGCAATATCCGGTTTTTTTGAGAAAAATGAAAAGGAAAAATCTGCAAGAAAAAATTTATCCCATCAAAACAAGCAGATCAGCACAGTCAAAAAGTAACATAGTCTACAGGATCAACGGGTTTTCCCTTGTGCCAAAGTTCGAAATGCAAATGAGGGCCACTTGAAAGAACCCCTGTATTGCCAACAATGGCGATGGCTTCGCCCGCGCGGACAAAATTCCCTACCTTTTTTAACAAAGATGAATTGTGTTTGTAAAAAGAAAGAATGCCATTGTCGTGCTGAATTCCAACGGTATTGCCCGTTTCGAGCGTCCATTCCGACAAAAAGACATAACCATCCATTGCGGCTTTTATCGCGGTATTGCGGGGGGCAAGCACATCCACACCATAATGTGATTTTTGGCGATCAAAGTGTGAACTGATTTCTCCATTTACTGGAGCTGCAAAAAACAATTGTTCCATTGCTTTTTCAGTGGGTGCAAAGCCCACCGAACGCGCTTGCTTGGCAATGCGCCCTACCCTCTCCAGTTCGTCTTCTCGCCGAAATTCTTCATCAATCTCTGATATTCCAACCTTTTTGGTCTCTCCTTTTTTGGATTGATCCGGCATATCTACTTTCGGTACGTCTTTTTCGCGGATGGGGTTGCCCGTCAGCATCCGCCTCAAGTTGTTGATGTATACTTCTTGTGCCTGCATTTCTTGGCCCATTCGGTTTACTTCCCGGGTGAGTTCAAGCAAACGACGGTCGTTGTTGCCCAAAGGTTGAAAACCCGGCAAGTACTCCTTGATTGGCGTATAGGCTATCAACAAAAAGACCAAAAAGGTCAACATGACCAAAAGGGTACTGATGAAGAGATAAAGATTCATCAAAGTAAGTTTGTAGGAACCTACTTCTTCAAACGTATCTTCATTCATGATGACAAAACGATAATGCTTGGTGGTATTCTCCCGCCATTTTTGCCAACGTTCGGTATTGAACTTCAAAGCCATGTTTTTTGATTTGAACTCTGGTTCCAAGAGTGCGTTAGGGGTTGGTTTTTTCTTAAAACCAAAATAAATTTGTTCCTTTAAAGTTATATGTTCAGCAAATTTACGGTTTACCAGTTGGTAAACCAGTGCTTCAACCTGATTTTAACGAATTTATTCAGCGAAGGGTTTAATTCCTAGCTTATTCTCCTTGATCACAACGTCCAAGTTTAGGTTGGCGCTGTCCAATTGGGATTAAGGTTAAGAATGAACCTGATAAAATATTCGGCCTTGAAACGATTTATTTACACCCTTCCGGTGCTGGCCCTTGCCTTGATGATCGAGAGTTGTGTTGCCGTCAAAAGCTCCAGCAAGGAGTTGTCTCCGTTGGCTAAGGCATACCACAACACGACTGCGCATTACAATGGTTATTTCAATGCCGACGAAATTCTGACTACGACCATGCTGGGCATGGATCAGCAGTACAAAGACAATTACACCCAAATTCTGGTGGTGTATCCTTATATGGGCTTCGACAACCCCAAGTCACTTGCACCCCAATTGGATGAAGCGGTCAAGAAAGTGACCAAGGTCGCTTCATTGCACCCCAAAAGCGATTGGGTAGACGATTGCTATCTACTAGCTGGCAAAGCCCACTTTTTGAAACAGGACTTTGAAACTGCGGAGCAAACCCTCCGTTGGCTTACCTCTGAGTACTCGCCTGAAAAAGCGCGCATGAAAAAAGCGGTGCAACGCAATCTTTCCAGCAATGGCTCTTCTTCTCGCCCACCTGCAGTTAACGCAGATGGAGAAGTACTCACCGCCAAGGAAAAGGCCAAGGTGAAGAAAAAGCTGCAACAAGAAAAAGAGAAACAGACCAAAAAAGTTGCTCAGGCACGCAAGAAATACAATGCCGATGTAGCCAGTGCCCGCAAACGTGGCCGTCCCTTGCCAATTAAGCCGGAAATACTGAACAAAACCAAAACCACGACCACAACTACTTCTACCAATAAAACTCCGGCTCAGATTCAAAAAGATAAAGACCGCAAAGCCGCCGAAGAAGCAAAACGAGAAGAAGAGTTTCTCAAGAAAAAACCAGCCTACTACGAAGGTGTATTGTGGTTGGCGCGTACCTTGATTGAGCGCGGCAATGAAGATTTGGCTTTCCGTACCCTGACCCAATTGGAAAGTGATAAAAATACGCCTGATAAAGTACGTGCGGAATTGGCTCCGCTTCTGGCTCATTTTTACATCAAAAGCAAACAGTATGAAGAGGCGGTAAAGCCGCTGGAAGAAGCCATCGCACTGTCAGATAATCCCAAAACCAGAGCCCGATACAATTTCATCCTGGCACAGTTGCACCAAAGAGCGAGTCGTTGGAACGATGCATACAATGGTTTTGAAAAAGTAGCCAGCTCATCGGTCAATTACGAAATGCAGTTCAATGCCCGCTTGAATATGGCCCAAAATTCCTGGTTGAGTGGAAAAGGGTCTGCGGCATCAGCCACTACCCAGTTGGAACGCATGCTTAAGGATCAAAAAAACCAGGAATACAACGATCGTATTTATTATGCACTGGCCAATGTTGCCCTCAAAAACAACGATAAACCCACCGCAATCAAATACCTGACTCTTTCGGTACGCAGTGGGGGCAGCAACCCCGCTCAAGTGACAGAGTCTTATTACACTTTGGCACAATTGTATTTTGATGAAGACAAATTCATCGAGACCAAGAGCTACCTAGACAGTACCCTCCAGGTAATGGACAAAAAAGATGACCGCTACAAAACGGCCAACAACCTGAGAGATAACCTCGTTGACATTGCCAAAAACTTGAGCATCATCCAACTCCAAGACAGCATGTTGCGCTTGAGTACTTTGTCGGATGCTGAACTCAGGAAAAAGGCAGCCAAAATGAAAAGGGATCAGGATGAAAAACGCCTCAAAGAACTAGAATACGCTAAAGCTCCAACGGCCAGCAACCCTCCCGGCCCCGGAAATCCGGGCGTTCGCCTTACTACTGCTGGTCAACCTCAAGCTGCCCTCTTTTGGGCTTACGATGACAAAGAACTCAAACAGGGCAAACGGGAATTCCAACGCTATTGGGGGGATCGGCCTCTGGAGGACAACTGGCGGCGCTCCCAAAAACGGGGCAACAACAACAATGATGACCCCAACCCTGAACCAGCAGCCCCAGCCAATCCCAGTACCCCCGATAGTCCCGAAGCCAACGATATAGCTACCTATTTGGGGCCAATTCCGCGCAACGAAGCCGAACGGCGCACTTCTGAAGTGAAATTAATCGATGCGATGTACAAACTCGGTGTTTTGTACTACGACAAACTCGAAAATTTTGGCAAAACGGTAAAAACCCTGGAAAGCCTCAATACCCGCTTTGGAAGACACAATTTTGAGCTCAACTCCTGGTATTACCTTTATTTGGCACACACCAAGCTGAATCAAACCAATCAGGCCAAAGTTTACTACGATAAAATTGTAGATGGATACCCTACCTCCACCTTTGCGCGGATGTTGAAAGACCCCAATTTTGCCGCTGAATTTCTGAATGAAGAGAAGAAAGTGAACGTGTATTACGATGAGGCATATGCTGCATTTAAAGCAGGCAATTATCAGGACGCCTTCAAAATGGCTGGAGATTCTAAAGTGCGCTTTGGGGCTGAAAACAAATTGGCTTCCCGTTTTGCCTTGTTAGCCGCCATGTGTACCGGCAACCTACAAGGCAAAGAAGCCTACATCAATTCGCTCAACGAAGTGATTGCGCGCTACCCCACTTCAGACGAACAAAAGCGGTCCAAAGAAATTCTTCGCTTATTGGGTGCCACAGGCGCTCAACTCCCTGGTGACGATGAGCGTACCGACGCTGATGCCGAACGCTTTAGAACCGACGATGCGGCCATCCACTTTATCCTGGTGGTACTGGACAACAGCTCCAACCTGGATGCAGCCAAAGCAAAAATATCAGACTACAACCGGAAGTTCCACAAGTTGGATAAATTAACCATTACCAATCTTTTCCTCGGTGATGACGAGAAAGCCCGCAAATTATTGGTCATCCTGCGCCGCTATGAAAACAAAGCCGCAGCCATGAAATACTATGATGGCGTACTCAAAAACCGTAGCGAATTCATGGATTCTGGTATGGATTACCAACTGTTGCCGATCAGTATGGACAACTACCGCTCCATCCTCCGCGATAAAACGGTAGATGGATATCAGGAGTTTTTTGAGGCAAACTATTTTAAATAAGTAATTTTTTGCGTCATACTTATAGAGTTTAGCGGTGCTTAAGGCTCATTAACAGGGAAAAAGCTTTGTCCAAATCCTTATTCCCTACCACAATGGTGTATTCATTGGAGGTAGAGATCATTTCAACCAGGTTGATGCCATTGAGCGCCAACTCTTTGAGAATATAGTAGTACAAGCCGTATACAAATTGGTTGCCCGCAGGCAGCATAAGACTGATGGAACTGAGGTCTTTCTCTTTGACCAGCATTTTTTCTAATTGAAAAATTTCTTCCAATTCGATCCCCATGTTTTCCGAAATGACAATCGTGGTTTCTGACACTCCTTGTGAAAAAGAATAAAATACCTTGGCTTGCTTGCTGATGGCCTTGAGCAAATCGACCTGTTTGCTCAGCAAAGTCTCCGAATTAAGAAAAGTATAATCCAACAAGCCAGAGCGCACACTGATGTCGGTCATTTGGTTGAAGAATTGCCGCATGTTTCTATCCAGGTTCATCAATTTCCCAGTATCCATGCGGTTGATGGCCTGAATGATCGCACCGTAGTTGATTGTTTTTCCTACAGCTTGTTCTACTTCCGGGTGAATCTTGCGAGCCAAAGAAGACACATTGACCAAACCTTCAGCTAAGGCTTCGATTAAAAAGGGAGACCGAAGGATAATCTGACTGACGTGTTCTGATATTTTTATCACTTTGTTAAAATTTATACAAAAATAAATTTTTTCGTACAATTAACTGTTGAAATTTCCAATTGCTTGCTCCGCACTTTACTTTTGTTTCATCAATCAAGATGATTAATTATTGCAAGTATTCACATCATTAAGTACGAAGTTATGCAAGTTCTGAAATTTGGTGGCACCTCAGTTGGAAGTCCGGAAAGAATGCGTCGAGTAGGCGAACTGATCGACGATGGCCAACCTAAAATTGTGGTACTCTCGGCAGTATCTGGCACCACCAATAAGTTGGTTGAATTGGGAGAACTCATTCGCAAACAACAGATTGAAGTCGCTTCCATCAAACTTGCGGCACTACGTGAGGAGTACCGGTTGTTTGTAAACGAACTATTGCCCACTGATCCATTTCAGGCAAAAGGACATGATACTGTACGGGGTATTTTTGACGAAACCGAACAATTGCTTTGGGTAAATCGCTTTGAAACCCGCCATGAAAAATGGATTCTTGCTCAAGGTGAAATCATTTCTACGAATTTATTTCAGTTGTACCTGGCATCCATAGAGCGGCCCTCTGCTTTGCTTTCTGCTCTCGATTTCATGCGTATTGACGAGCACGGCGAGCCAGATTTGGAATGGATTGAAGAAAGATTAGAACTCTTGTTGCCTCAACAACACCCTTTGGCAACCTATTTCATTACCCAAGGCTACATTTGTCGCAATGCTTTTGATGAAGTAGACAACCTTCAGCGGGGAGGAAGTGACTACAGTGCAACTTTAATCGGGGCAGCAATTCGTGCTTCTGAAATTCAAATTTGGACAGACATCGACGGCATCCACAACAATGATCCCCGCATCGTTGAAAACACCTGGCCGATCCGCCAAGTATCCTATCGGGAAGCAGCAGAATTGGCTTATTTCGGCGCCAAAATTTTGCACCCTACCTGCGTCATTCCAGCAGAAGAACGCCAGGTACCGATTGTACTGAAAAATACCTTTGAGCCAAAGGCTCATGGCACATTGATTTCAAGTACATCTTCCAATCGCACAATAACCGCTATCGCAGCCAAGGATGGCATCACCGCCATCAAAATTCAGAGTGGCCGGATGTTGCACGCTTATGGCTTTTTGCGCAAAGTGTTCGAGGTATTCGAGCAATTCCGCACGCCAATCGACATGATCACAACCTCTGAAGTATCCGTATCTCTGACTATTGATTCTGACCAACATTTGGCAGGAATCATTCAGAGTCTTGAAGCTTTTGGAGAGGTCAGTGTTGATAAAGACCAATCTATCATTTGTATTGTAGGTGATGCCTTGAGCGCACATACCGAAGTAACCAAGCACATTTTCAGTGCCCTCGAAAGCATTCCGCTACGCATGGTTTCTTATGGTGGGAGCAGCAACAACATCTCTATTCTGGTAAGTGGAGATGCCAAAAATGCGGCATTGCGCAGCCTACATCAACATTTGTTTCAAAACGCAAATACTACGCTGTCAGTAAATTTTTAGGCTAAGGGGCGACAAAAAAATAAGTGTTCATTTGTGCCCCACTACTAAGAAACGCATTCAGTTATTTTTTTCTGGTTAGGGCATACTGAATGCACAATCAATCCCGCTCGAAAGGTGAATGAATCTTTCGGCGGTTTTTTTGTTTTTCACTGACTACTAACAACATATAGATTTCAGCGAAAATATTGCATTCTTTTTGCACATAATGCGTGACTGTGTTTTAAATTTGCGTCTAAGCATTGGTATTTTTGCATACAAAGAAAGTAAAAGGCATTGCCTTTAAGCATAAGAATTGTTTATAGGGGGAACTTTTCAAATTTTGGACGGCAGGGTGATATTTCACTCTGCCTCTTTTTTTAAACAGCTGGTTATTGGCATTCCTGCACTCAAGCTGCGCTTTATCAGAAAAAACTATTTACCTTTGCCCATCTTTTTTAATACCGCATCCAAATCACAAAATGGCACGTAAGAAAATTCAGTCAGCCCTCATTTCAGTTTATTATAAAGATGGGCTTGAACCGATCATCCGTGAGTTACATACGCATGGAGTAAAAATATATTCAACAGGAGGAACCCAACAATTCATCGAGCAATTGGGTATTCCGGTTATCCCGGTTGAAGACCTGACTTCCTACCCATCTATCCTGGATGGGCGGGTAAAAACTTTACACCCCAAAATTTTTGGTGGAATCCTGGCACGCCGCGAAGAAAACCATCAAACCCAACTGGCACAATACGATATTCCGGAAATTGATTTGGTAATTGTAGACCTCTACCCTTTCGAAGAAACGGTAGCCAGCACTACAGATGAGCGTTCGATTATTGAAAAAATAGACATTGGTGGCATTTCCTTGATTCGGGCAGCTGCCAAAAACCACCAGGATGTAGCCATTGTCGCTTCGCGCAATGATTATCCCTATTTTCTGGAATTGATTCAGACCAAACAAGGGACTACTGACCTTGAGGATCGCAAAGAATTGGCCCGCCGGGGTTTCCAGGTTTCCAGCCACTACGATACCGCAATTTTCAATTATTTCAATCAAGGAGTGCAGGAACCACTGTTTAAGCACAGCTTGACCCAACACGAAGAATTGCGCTACGGCGAAAATCCACACCAAAAAGCGGTGTATCACGGTGATTTGGAGCAGATGTTTGAAAAGCTGGGCGGTAAGTCCATCTCTTTCAACAACATGGTCGACATTGATGCGGCAGTCGGACTTATGCGGGAATTCATTGATGATGAGCCTACTTTTGCCATTCTCAAACATACCAATGCATGTGGCGTGGCTACCCGACCTACGGTACTGGAAGCCTGGCAAGCCGCTTTGCAAGCAGACAATATTTCTGCGTTCGGAGGTATTTTGATCTCCAATACCAAGATTGATCTGGCAACTGCATTGGCAGTAGATGAAATTTTTTACGAAGTACTTTTGGCTCCAGATTTTGATCCAGATGCTGCTAAATTATTGGTCAAGAAAAAGAACCGCATCCTGCTTAAAATTAAACACTTCAACGCACAAGCGCGCAATTTCCGCAGCTTGCTCAATGGGGTGATTGAACAAGATACCGACTTGGCGGTCGAAACGGAGACCAACTTCAACGTTGTGTCCAAAAAAGCGCCAACTACAGCAGAAATCAAAGACATGATTTTTGCCAACAAATGCGTGAAGCATCTCAAATCGAATGCGATTGCCTTGGCCAAAAACGCCCAATTGATTGGAATGGGTTGTGGTCAAACCTCAAGGGTGGATTCGATGCGCCATGCCATTGAAAAAGCACATCGTTTTGAGTTGGATACCCACGGAGCTGTAATGGCTTCCGATGCGTTTTTCCCCTTTGCAGATAGTGTACAATTGGCCCACGAAGCTGGCGTAACCGCAGTAGTGCAACCCGGTGGCTCCATTCGCGACCAAGACAGCGTTGATTATTGCAATGCACATGGTCTGGCAATGGTTGTGACGGGAGTAAGGCATTTTAAACATTAGTAGTGGGGCAAAAACTCAATACCTAAACCACGAAACCCAAATCACTTGAACCTGACCATCGACATCGGCAACACCCGAACCAAGCTCGCCGTTTTTGACGGGGATAAGTTGGTAGAACGTCAGCATTGGGATGATTGGGCAATTGATGATTTATTGCACTTTACAACCAACCATAAGGTAAAGAATATGATCTTATGTTCGGTTGGTCGGCGTTTGGACGAAGAATCAACAGTGCGGCTTGGTAAAAACCTCCGCTTGATTCAATTGGAAGCCAATACCCCTCTTCCAATTCAAAATGCCTACAAAACCCCACAAACCTTAGGCAAAGATCGCCTGGCAGCGGTGGTGGGTGCCTTTGCACTTTTTCCAGGCATGAACTGCCTGGTGGTAGATGCAGGAAGTTGCATTACCTATGATTTATTGACAGCCGATGGCGTTTATTTGGGTGGAAACATAGCACCAGGATTGCGCATGCGTTTGCGCGCCATGCACGAGTTTACGGCGCGTTTACCCGAAGTGAATCTGCATCCAGTGCAAAACTGGATTGGAGATTCTACCCAAACTGCAATGAACAATGGTGCCATCTTAGGGACTTTTCTGGAAATTGAAGGATACCGGCAACGATGGGAAAAAGAATGGGGACAACTCAAAGTTGTGCTGACTGGCGGTGACGCTGGTTTCTTAACCCAATCAATGCTGACTGATACTGTACACGAGCCGGATCTTGTATTCATTGGACTGAACAAAATATTGAACCATAATGTCGAGTAGTTGGATGAAAAAAACGGTGCTTTTTGCAACCGTAATGTTGTTGTGGATGCCTTGGATGGCCTCGGCTCAAACAACCACCGCACAAATTTTGCCCAAGCAAAACTCTCCCTATTCTCGCTTTGGGTTAGGTGATTTGTTTTCCCCAGCCTTAGTGTCCCAGGCAGGCATGGCTGGTATGGGTATTGCCTTACGCGATGGATCACATACCAATTGGTTGAACCCCGCTTCCTTGAGTTCACTTGAGGTTGCAGGTCTGGAGGTTGTTGTTTCTGCAAAATATGCAGCCTTATCAGATGGTGACAAAAAAGATGCCACTTACAGTGGAAATATTCGCCACATGTCGCTTGCTTTTCCGCTCAGCAACTCCATCAACCGATCGCTTGAGCGCAAAAAACGCAATTTTGACTGGGGAATGGGCTTCCATTTGGCACCTTACACGGAAGTTGGATACCTTATCCAAAACGTGGAGATCCGCAGTGAATCGCTTGAGCGGATTACCACAGATCTCAAAGGTGCGGGTGGTACTTACAAGTTGGGATTTGGCAATGGCTTTCGGTACAAAAACCTTTCCTTAGGAGTTGAAATTCAGTCACTGTTCGGTAAAACAACCAATAGTCGGGCGGTATCATTGGACAGTGTGGCTTTGGCTTATTCTGCCGATCTGCAAGATGCCATCAATTACAGCGGCGTCTCATTTCGATTGGGCGGTCAGTACTTAATTCGCCTGGACAAAGCCGATAGCAAAGGTCTTTATGAAATTGGTGACCGCACCATCATACTAGGAGCCTATTATGTTCCAAATTCCAACCTTAAATCGATCAGTAGTCGTTTGTATCGGAGTTTGTCTTCTGTGTCTGCGGTAAAAGATACCATTTCTTACGAAACTGACATCCAACGTTCAGGAACAATGCCTTCGGAAATGGGATTTGGCATCACTTATGAAGCGCTGGGAAAATTGCGCCTTAGTGCCGAATATTCACTGGCAAATTGGAGCGAGTACCAAAATGAAGCAAAAAGAGAACAATTGGCAGATACCCGCAGAATGGCGCTTGGAGTGGAGTATATCCCCAATGCCTTGTCTTACAATAGCAACTGGCAGCGGGCTCGCTACCGCTTGGGCATTTTCAGTGGTCAAGATCCGCGCAGCAACAACGGCCAACAATTGACCAACTCAGGGTTCACCTTGGGACTTGGACTTCCGGTTGTGTTGCCTCGGCAAACCATCTCTTATTTCAACATGGCCATCGAAGCAGGTCGTTTTGGAAGCAAAAATGGCTTAAAAGAAAACTACATTAAATTCCTTTTCGGATTTACATTGAACGACAGCAGTTGGTTCTTCAAGCGCAAATTTGGATAGAGACGCAATGTGTTGCTTTCCCAAAAATGAAATGCCTTTGCTACACGATACGTCGCGTTTCAAAGGCATTTTATTTTTGGAGGGATGCGAGAAGCGATACTTCACATCTCTATTATCGATTACAAGGTTTTAAACAATCCTCTAACTTCATTGACCAACTCGTGAAAATCAGGACGTACCATCACCTCTTCTTGCCAGGCCAGGCCACGATCAACCAGGTTATAGGTGTGTTTGATCCGCGAACCGGGGATGATGTTTCCTTGCTCATCCCGATCCCTGCCCATGACCCACAGCGTATCGGCAATGGAGGCCGTAGATTCAATATCGTGAGATACCACAATAATGGTGTTGTACTCGTGCATGGTAGAGATGCTTTTCAGCAACTCACGAACCTTATCGATCATCAGGATATCCAGTCCGCTAAAGGGTTCGTCGAGCAATAAAAAATGCTCAGAGCAAAGCAACTGTTGGGCGATGGCCACTCGTTGCTTTTGGCCACCTGAAAGTTCGGCAGGAAACCGATTGCCATACGCTTGCAAATCAAAATGCCCCAGCATTTCTTCACATTTCGCCTTGCGTTCAGCCACAGGAATTCCTTTGCGGGCTGCGGCCACCATCAAATTACCCATTACGGTGCGGTGATTGAATAAAGGGTAGCTCTGTTGCACCACCCCTACTCTACCAATTTGTACTGGAGTGAGCGGATCTCCTAGTAATACTTGACCCGTATCGGGTTTCAGCAAGCCCGCCAGTATTTCAAAAAACTTAGTTTTGCCAATCCCGGAAGGACCTAAAAAACCGACAATTTGCCCCTGACTCATCCCTGGGCGCACAATATCGCGCACATCTACATTGACATCGCGCAGGATTTGATTCCCCCCCAGGTTGAGCGATACATTTTCGACCTTGAGGATTGTATTTTTAAATTCGTGTGTCATGGTTGAGGTTTATCTTCTTTCCAAACTCAAAGAAGCATAAGGGCAAATGATGTTCTTGACTACGCCGATCAAGTAATCCATTCCGATACCGACCAACAAAATCAGGATTTGAATGGCAAAAACGGCATCCAGATGCAAGTGTTTGTTCTGGTTGAGCAACATTGCGCCGATGCCCCCTTCTGCCCTGGAAATCCCCTCTACCATCGTCAGCATCATCCAACTGATGGCAAAGTTTTGCCGAATGATTTCAAACACTTCATGCAAGCGGCCAAGGATAATGACCTCCCCTACTGTCTGCCACTCACTCATGCCCAAAGTTCGAGCATGGTTAAATTCCGTTTTGGAGATGGACTGAATCATAGCGATAGCGGAAGTAACAAAAAAAACCGTGATGCCAAAAACCATCAAAGACACCTTGAGGTTGTGACCTCCCGAAGTGAGCAGCGTAAACACGAAGCTCAAGCCCACCAAAGTCAAAAAACGGCCTTTGGAAACAATAAATGCGGTCGGTCTGAAAAAGGGCAATACCGTCAAATAGGAAAGCGTCAGCGAAATGATGATGGACAAACCCATTGCTTGAATACACAGCGTCATACTGGTAAACAGCTCCCGAATCAAGTCACCTCCTTTGAGCAAACGACCAAACGCAGACCAGATTTCGGGTGGCCGTGGTAAAATCTCCGAAGAAGTATACCAGGCAATCAGCGCAATAATTGCCTGCACTACAATTATCAATACCACTGTAGGTCGGCCTACACTGGTGTTGGGTTTAAATACGCGCAGAAGATCAGCGGTAAATTTGGACATGTCTGAAGTTTTGGGTTTTGGGTTGCCCACAATTTTCGCTTTAGTGGCAGAATTGTGGGCAACCCAAAACTTGAAACCAATTTATTTCCCCATAATGATTTCAACCCGACGGTTTTTCGCACGGCCAGCAGGGGCATCATTGGATACCAATGGGTTGCTTGCTCCATGAGAGAATATCGTAATCCTGCCTTCCGGGAAGTTATTGGCAGATTTTTTCTCCAACCAGGTTTTGATCGCAAATGCACGACGCTCTGAAAGCGTAAGATTGGCCGCAGGATCACCGA
>NZ_JBBAKG010000030.1:70664-71996 GCF_040403615.1 Haliscomenobacter sp.
GGATTGATCCCGAAAATTTCAGCATTGTCGGCCAGGTTGTTTACCCGAGATCCACCCAATTCAACCGGCAAACCCTTGCGGTCGGTTTCGGTTACCCCTTTGTAGTACTTTTCCCAGTATTCAGCTGTTTCTTCATTGTACAGTTCTGCACTGATTTCGGAAGCTTTTTTGAGGGCAGGAGAGAAAGATTTTACTTGATCGCCTCCCAAAGCGATGCCTTCAATGATGCTTTCTACTGAGCGAGGATTGTCTTCCATCCATTTTTTGATACCAATCAACACGCAAGGCATTTGACTGCGGTATTCCTTGGTGGAAACGATGGAAACCAACCCACCTTTCTTTTTGGCCACCATTACATCGCCTGGAGTCCAGGTCGTGACGCCAGTTACATTGACGGAAACTTTTTTGCCTGTACGCTTTCCTTTGATTACTTCATCGCGCTCTTCGGTATACCCATTGATGTATTTTTCAGAAGCATCAATATACGTGTCTGCGGCAATGAAGTTCATCGCTTCAGGGTCATAAGTGGTTTCGTCGGCATTGACCGGGATGCCGTTGTCAGAACACCATTTGATGACAATGTTCCAGTCTCCGTCGCGCAATACGGCAGTGGTAACACCACCACGAGCGGCTTGTGGATTTTCTTTCCAGGCTGGAGGGCCCATGAATTTGTCTTCACCCAAAGAACGTCCACAGGTGTAAACGATTTGTGCGCGGTACTCGTCGCCCAGTTTTTCCAATTGAGGGTTTACACCCGCTAAGAAAGCCGCAGCACCGTCGCCCATAATGGTTACAAAGTGTGCACCTTGATTGGTTTGAGGATCGCTTTTATAGCTTTCGGCAAATTTGACCAAGCCTGCTTGCATTTGCGACACATCGTCCTGGCGAGTCAATTTCAGGTTCACTTTTTTAGAAGCCATGATACTTCCTGTAGTCGTTTCTGAGCCGCCATTGGCCAGAATAGCACCCATTTGAGCATTCCAGGCCCATAGCAACCAGCGGATTTCAGGTGTATTGATGTTTGCTGGTGTAGAGGAGGGCAATGCAAGTGGTTGTACGCTGGTAGAGGCATTTTTGGGTGCATCGGGCAAATCTACCTTTTCGATGATGGTAGATTCTTTAGTGGTGCGGGGCCCTAATATGCCCATGTTGCCCAATACTTTTACGCCAATAAAAATTACGCCCCCGATAACGAGGAGTACGGCGAGTTTGCCTAAGGTGGTTAATCGTGCCATAATGAAATAAAGGTTTTCCAAGTTTGCTCCAAGAGACACTGATCTCCTGGTTATTTTGGTTTTGTGTGCTTCAGCAGTACTGTGTTGTGCAATTTAG
>NZ_JBBAKG010000031.1:0-69978 GCF_040403615.1 Haliscomenobacter sp.
CAGCATGATCATAGTATAACGCATGTGTGCGATATAATCAAGCATGTTTGGACAAGCATGTTGCCATAATGTGCTGTTCTGATAAAATTTCCAGATCTGATGCTAAAGGTAAATAGCTGCACATAACGAACGGCGTTGATTATGTCACTACATACCATTACCACAATTACTGAAGACCTGAACCAGTTGATTCTGGACGACCCTGTGCGACCAGAAATTCCAGTGACCGACCGAGTCAACGCCAACAGCAGAATCTACATGCTCAAAAGTGGTGATCAAACTCAAGCAGTGACCTGTGTTAAGTTCTTATCTGTTATCCCTGCTGCTGTAGAGGACATGGGCAACATTGTGGAGAGTGCAACCATTGCTGTGTTCTATACCATCTGGAGTTACACTGCTGGTGCCGGTCGAGACCTGATCCAACAGGCCCAAACCAGTATTCAAGCGGAATTTCCTGATATCAGCACCTATGTGACTCTGAGTCCCAAGACCGAAATGGCTCGTAGATTTCATTTGAAAAACGGTGCTAGAGAATTGCGTGAAAATTCCAACACCATAAATTACATCTATAAGTGATTGGACCAAGCGTATAAAAGAAAGCCCCTTTCGGGGCTTTCTTGTGACTTACCAAATTTTGATTTTTCTATTTGGCTAACCAGATTTGAAATTTCTTGTTAAGGTCATCTGAGTTTTCTGCCCAGAACTGTGAGTTGATTGGCATAGCCCGGCCTGCATGTGGGCTGCTGGGCAACCAGGGTTTGTAAGGATGGCCGTCAGGAATCAGCGCCATGGATGAACGGCGTGCAGGCGCATAGGGAATGTTAGTTGCCATAGCAGCCAGTGCCTGTGAGCTGGTAGTCTGACGAATAAACTCTTGTGCTGCTTCTGTGTTTTTGCTGCCCTTAAGGATGGCAAACATGTTTGGCAACGTGGTGTGTCCGTCCCAGATTACCACAAAGTCTTTCTTGTCTTTGAAGTTGGCATCAACCACACGACCGTGCCACACATGACTCATGACCACATCGCCTGTGGCTATCAACGGCACAGATTGGGCTCCTGCTGTCCACCAAACCACATCCTTTTTAATAGTATCCAATTTTCTAAATGCACGATCTACACCTTCGGGTGTGCTGAGAACCCGATAGATATCTGCTGTTGCCACGCCATCGGCCATCAATGCCCATTCTAGTAGTGACACTGGACTTTTAAAAAGTCCTCGTTTGCCCGGGAATTTTTTGGTATCAAAAAAATCTTCCAGTGTCCGGGGACCATTGACACCTAGTTTTACTCGATCATACGCAATAACATTGGCATAGGTGGTGGTGGCCACAGCACAACCTTGAATCATGCCTGTGGTGAAATCCTTGGCAGCAATCGATCCATCTGTGCCTGCAGGAAGTTTGGCAGCGTCAATTTTTTCAAACAGGCCTTCCTCGCAGCCTTTGACAGCTTCTCCGGGTGTTATGTCAGCCACATCCCATTTGACGTTTCCTGATTTGACTTGGGTTGCAATTTCACCTAGCCCCCATCCACGATCCACGGACATGATTGTGATATTATTTTTGGCTTCAAAAGGCTTGTACATGGAGTCTGACAGAGCCTTGGTATAAACGCCTCCCCAGGATGCCACTGTGAGACTTTGCTGAGCCAACACAGAGATTGGCGCCGCAACTAGTGCAGCAGAGATTGCTGCTATTGATACGATTAATTTCATTTGATTTTCCTTAAAAAATTTATACTTAGATATAAACAATTTAGCTGCGGAAGAGTTCCGCGTTACGGATGGCGTTCCATGAGTATCACCATGGTAAAAGGGTGCAGCTACCCCAGGCGTCAATGTGAGTCCGACGTCGGCCCCTGCCGGCGTTGCTAAAATTATTTATATGGCAAGTGTACATGATATAAAAAAAATGTCAACTACTGATCTGTCCATCCTGCGTCTTGTGATGTGTATGTCTTGCTATCATTCAAACAATAGAATTTACTGAGATGACCTTTTCTTCCAAACACAGCCACAGCATTACCAAACTGATCAGTGTTCCATTCATCACTGTGTTCTTGAATCATGGCTGTCATTGAAGTTTTGTAGTTTTTGTGCCATTGTTGTCCCTCAGCACTGTTTATCACATTTTTATAAAAATTAGTACTACTCCACCCAGATATCAAATGCTTGTCCCAAGATGCTTGGTTATAAGTGTCACGATACAATTTGTAAGCAGCAATGTCATGCACCGAAGATCTACCCATGGCAGCATTGTATATTTTACCTAGCGCAGTTGTGTTGGGCAGATCTTTAACAAACAAGTCTGTAGAATTTAAATTGATATGGAATTGACGTAGCATGTATACCGTTTTTAAATAAAGTTCTGGTATATTCCTACTGACAAAAAAATCTTCTGTGCGCGAACTAAACATAGCATCATGTATTGATGTATCAATAAAATAAAAATACCATTTGTTTTTATTTTTCCACAATTTTACTTTGGATCCGCCTATGATATCACAAAAATCCACTGGACCGGGATCTTTTAATTTCGTACCCAAGGCCCAGCCCAGATCCATGGAAAATGCTAAATTTCCATCAACGGTATCAAACCCAGAAATTTTATCCGGGTCTGTAGCACCATTAAACCATTCTCCAACATCACTTGCTGTGGGAAGCAAAATAGTTATCTTGGTCAGAGCCAGTTTTTGTTTGATCTGTTGCAGGGCCGGTATAGCTGCTATGGCAATTTCTCTGTCAGAGGTTGATGCAGGAGTTGCACTATTGATATTGTCAGGAAATGTAGTCAATATGATTTCGTCTAGATGAATATTGTTGTTGACAAAACTATCCAGTGCAGTTTGACTATCAGCGCCGCCACTGAACCAGAGTCTCAAGTAGCTGTAGGTGTTTCGAAGTTCTTGTGCTCGCTGGCGGCACAATTCAGCATGGGTCTGCGGTGGCTCTACGGATGCATTTAGTCTAGCAAAAGCATCCTCAAACCAGTGAAAATACAAAGTAGCATGGGGCAATGTTTTCTTAAAGATCAATGCATCATGCTTGAACAAGAATTCAGTTGACACATTGGTTTTGTGATTGAACACTGTCCAGTAAACACTCCGTGTGGAGTAATGCGGATTAACAATGTTGGGAGCCCAGGACCTAAAAGAAAAATCACTCATGTGTTACTATGTAGTCATCTCTGCTTGTTCTGTAGTGGATTTTTCATCAAGTGACGCTGACAAATCTTGGTATTCTTGTTCTTGCTGTAACTTCAGCAGCATGATATCATATACCATCACAACTGCATACCCGGCTAGACCAATCATGCCTATAGTCAACACTGCCATTGGACCATAAGTTTGTATGAAAAATGCGGTGATCATAACCGATACCACAGCAACACCAAACAAGCCCAGAGTCCTAAGAGCTGCACGAACGCGAATATCGTTGAACATAATTTTTCCTAAGTTAAAATAAAATAATATTTGACTCTGTGTCAAATTCCCCTACCGATAAAGTTTGACATCCGCATGTTTCACACGGATGTGATTGTAGATCCTGTCCTCATACTTGATGGGTAAATCTAGTCGAACGCTTATGACAGGACCTTCCAGTTCATTTACCAGGCTGTCATTGCCCACCGTGCCCACAAACGGAATCTTGTTCCAGCGACCAAACAGTCGTGTACCAATTTCGTACTGGCTCACGTAGCGATTGGCAGCAAAATATTCAGCTAGGGTTCCCATTGCGTTACTCCTGTCGAGGCACAGAGATCTTGTGCTTGATACACAAGGTTCCGGTGTCATTGTTGAATACCCGTACTATGGCAGACAATTGCAGGCACTCGGGCTCAGTTTGCATGGGACGGGATTGCTGAATCAGGCCGTCGCTGTTCAAGGTCAGCAGACTCCAGATCCATAGCACTGTCATGGTCTAGGGCTCGATCCAGGTGGTACTCACAGCATTAACCTTGTTCAAGGCTGCAATGCGAATTGTTTGTTCTTTCAACAACTGTTCGAACCTGGCCATGTGTGCCAACTGAATGTTGTGGAGATACATGTACATCCTGGTCTCGTCGGGCCAGTCACGAAATTTTTCTTCCAGAGCCGGATCCACTTGAGATGCAAGGTCTCGTAGGTATTCTTCTTGTGTCATAGTTCAACCCCTGGTAAAAAAATACAAATACAGCATGGCCAAGATTGGCACTCCAGGAAACACCACAAAATAAATGTTTCGGTAATATGTCATACCTTGATCCCAGGTATCATACCATTTCTTGCCAAGAAGAAATTTGATCATCACTTGGTCCCCAACCATACAAACGGCAACAGCATCAAAAACAAACCCACTGTGAACAACACAGCCATCAATATTTTGTATTTCATTCTTCAACTCCAAAATGTATTATAACTGAACATTGATTTTTATGCAACCTGTATTTCAAAGTTTTTGGGTGTAGTAGCCCCCAGTCACATGTTGCAGCATGTACAGGCCTGTGACGCCTCGATAAACAGTAGATGACCAAACACTCCAGTCTCTGACTCCAGGGTTGGCTCCCAAAGCACGTGCCATGCTCAGAAAACTTTCTCGCAGGTGTAGTACAAGCCGGCCGTTTTCTCGTCGGTACAACAAAGCATCACCATTGGGCCCATTGAAGTAACAGTATTGATCACCCTGGTAACTGAATGCAACAATGTTGCCAGTTGAGTTGTGTGAATCCAGTGTGTGAGCATATGCAAAATTGTCTGCGCCTTGATTCAACCACACTTCTTTTCTGCCAGCAGCACCTGGTATCCAGGCTTCATAGTTGATCACAAAATCCAACAGTCCGTCGCCATTCACATCAATTTCTTTGACACCATTTATTCCGGCAAGTGCAGCATCCTGTCTGGGTATTGCTATTTGCTTGATTAGATTCAGCTGTGAATCCACAATACTAATACTGTCCTGGAATCCTGGCATCTGACTGTTTCCGCCCTGGAACACCGCAAAGTTTCCTGTGACTGCATCACGAATCACTGCACATGCACTGCCACCATTCACATGCAGACTTGCTACCAAGGGCGAAAATGTCCTGTTGCCGTTGTTGAGATAATAACCATAGGTATTGATATTACGATCGTACACGCCCATTATCAACACATCCACATGCCCATCTTGATTGAGATCGGCCACACATGCACCTTGACTATGGGCTCCCGAATCGACTGTTTGACGAGTGAACACCCCACTGGTGCTGCCCCACAATATCAAACTTGATGTTGATGCCACTAGATCGTCATCGCCTGGAAACCAAATATCCGCATGTCCATCATGATCAAAGTCGCCAATGAATATATGATTACTACCGGGATATTGATTGGTTCCTGCCAGTGCCACAGTGCGATCAGTCAGTGTGCCATTGGGATTTTGAATCATGATTGCCAGATAATTGATGCCACCTGTCCATCCACCAATGACCACGTCGTCTAGTCCGTCCCTGTTGAGATCACCAACTGCGTAGGTTTCCACTGTGTTTCTGTCGGCGCTTTGATTTAGCACTCTGGTGAACGCCGCACCCGGAAGTGGCTGAGCCTGATTTGAACTGGGGGATCCGCTGTCTGAACCGCCGCCACAGGCTGTCAACATCAGGCTGATTGCTAGATATGCCCAAAGCTGGATCATGTTGGTCCTTTGTTGCTATGTGTGTATTATAGCATTTCGGACAATATTGGTCAACCGACCCGGAAATTATGTTCGTTTTTCTAGAATCTTGTCAGCCAGTCCATAGTCCACGGCTTCTTGAGCACTCATAAAATTGTCACGTTCCATATCTGCTGTGAATTGTTCAAAGGTTTTGCCTGCTGAGTTATGTTTGACATAGATCTCAGTCAGCACCTGTTTCATTTTGAGAATTTCTGTGACCTGGATCAACATGTCCGTGGCCTGCCCACGTGAACCGCCTGAGGGTTGATGAATCATGTGACGAGCATTGGGCAAGATAAATCGTTTGTTCTTGGCTCCGGAACTGGCCAGCAACGATCCCATTGAACAGGCCTGTCCCATCGCAATGGTCTGCACATCGGGCCGGATAAACTGCATGGTGTCATAGATAGCCATGCCTGCTGTGACGCTGCCGCCGGGTGAGTTGATATACAAGCTGATGTCTTTGTCAGGGTTTTCACTTTCGAGAAACAACAACTGTGCCACAATCAAACTGGCACTGTGTTCGTCTACATCCGAGTCCAGCATGATAATGCGTTCTCGAAGCAAGCGGCTGTAGATGTCGTAGCTGCGTTCGCCCTTGCTCGTGGATTCAACAACAATTGGTACTAGATTCGGCATGGTATTCCTTTTTGGATTTTTTGTTTTTGACTATGAACATAATCAGTGAAGTGATGTTTATTGTATAGTATTTTTTCACTAAGAGCAAGGAATTTGGCTTGCCAGTACTCAGGTGACTGGTCACACAAGACCCCAAGGAATCGGTGCATGGCTGCTGGCTCAGCAAGGTTCAGGTCTGTTATATCCGCAAAGTCCAACACATACGTTTCAAAGCCGCGATCTGAGAGCCAGCGGGTTCCGCCATCGGGATCATACACCAAGAACGGCTTGCATCCTACTATGGGTTTGTAGATTTTTTCACTCACAAATCCTGTTCGGTTGATATCAAAAAACGTTTCGGTCACAACGTTTACCAGGTGGCGTTGCCAATTGTGCCGGTGACCCAGACTCACTATGTCATTGGGTATGCCGTAGTGTGTGGCAGCGGCATTGGGTGCAAGATTGTCTGGCTCGCAATCAGTTGGCAACGATCTCACAGCCAGGCCTGTGCCACCCATGCTCACTATGCCACGGTCCAACAAGTTACTGGCTTCAAGTTGTCGATACAGCTTTTGTCTATGCCAGTGTGGTTTGCGATTCAGGCACATGTAGGCTGTGTCAATCTGGCTTGAACTCATTAGAATATCCAGGGGCGGAGGCTTTAAAAATTCATCCACAAATACTGCACAAAAATCCACAGCATGTGGTCCTGCATAATATCCCACAGTCAGTATTTCACAGTCAAACTCCTTGTACCAATCAGCAGCAGGAATAGCTGCATCCAGCATGGCTATAAGCACAATGCGATCAACAGGATTGTCACGCAACCATGCTAATACTTGTTGATGATATTCACCGGTATACCATACAGAATTGACCACAACTGTTCTAGAAGAATCTGCAGATATGTGTGCCAGCATACGATCAACTATGTCTGCTTCAAACTTCTTGAGTGGAAATTGCAGGCCCCAGCCGTTGTCAAATCTTTGAATAATCATGATCTAGTATGTTAACAGGATAGTTGCAGATATTTGAAAGACGTTGCCGATTGTGTTGAGCTATCTCATGTGCAAGACTCAGCATACGATGCTGATCTGCGCGACCACACTCCAGCAATGTTCTCATGCTCCGTTGCATGAGACGCCATCGATCAGGACCTTCGTAGAGATCATAACTCTCATCCCAGATGCTGTGATATGTTCGAAATCCCATGGCTCGCAATCTTGCCAGGAAGTAGCGCGGTGCATACACCAGCACAGGTTTGGCAGCCATGATAGGACGCATGGTTTTTTCTGTGGGAAAGAATGTATCTCCCAGGGTATAGGTTTCGCACACTATCTCCACAGCAAAATTGTGATAATGCTGCATCAAACTGACATTCATTTCTGCCGGTGATGTGAGACTGACAAATGAATCTCTTACTGATTTGTTGTCCACACTGGTCACAATCCGTTGATTGTACCAGTCAAACATGCGGGCCTGATCGTAGAGTGACAGCCAGTCTGACAAGTTTTCTGGCTCCTGCGCCTCATTAATCTGCTGCTTCCAGGGAAATGGTTGTACATGATTCATCATGCTGGCAAAGAGTCCAGGACCATGCGCTTGATATAGAATAGCAGCTCTGCTGAGTGTGAGTCTTCCAATAAACAATCCAAATGGCTGTCGATATTCTAGTTGTTGTTCAAGTGTGGGTGCTGTGTGTTGCCAATAATTCTTGACCATAAAGAAAAAATGACTTATCTTGCTGCATTTCACACGCTGGTATGGCACAAATTCCACAGGATTGCTCCATCGGTGCAACTGCACTGTGTCCGGAGTTTGTTTCCTGGCCGTGAGCCAGGCGTCAACCACTGTGGTTATGCCCAGTGCCGACAAGCTGGGACCTTCACTGCACAGGTCCAGGATCAAGGGTTCTCCAGGTGGGTGCTGGTCAAGCTGTTGTTGAAAACGGGCAGGATTGTTCCAGCAGTCACCGGTAAATTCTATTGCTATGGGTTCTGTCATGCCAATACTTATGGTGCCACTAAATACACCATGAGAGACTTAATCAACGTACTTGACAGCATAATAACTGAAGTGACCATCAGCAAACCCAAATATGGACCCGGCACTCAATTTTCTGTTTCCGCAGGGTCAGAAGCTGGGAAAAAGTTACTGACATTGTTGCAGCAACAAGGATTTGATGCCACTCCGCCATTGACCAGGCAAGACGACACAGAATTGGGCGAAAAAGATATCTTAAATCTCCCCACAGTTACATATGGAAAAGGCGGCGACGGTTATATTTTTTCCAACAATGCTGGGCAGTCTGTTTTGATTGTTGGCAGTTCTAGTACCATTGGGGCAGCGTTTAATGCGTATACCGGAGCCACTGCCGATGACGATGTTGGGAAAATTGCCAATCGCGGCGAAACAGCCGAAGGTATCCTGGGCGCTGCTATGTTTGCTAAATTCACCAAACGTGAAGCTGACGAAGATATCGGTACAGTGACCGCCCAGGATATTAGCAATGTGCTTGACAGTTTAAAGCAAACCGGTGAAGATCAATATCAAGTGGAAGTAGAAGATTTTGATAATGAACATGCGGATGTAATTTCGTTTGTGCTGAGACTTAAATCTGCTGCATACAATGATCTCATGGATCCGGACAAACGACCGCTGTTGGCCAGTGAATTCTCCAGTGCTGCTGCTTATGTCAACAGTTCGGACGCCGAACGTTATAGCAAGTATTTCTACATCAATGGCCGTTCTGACAAGATCGTGATCATGGCCGACGGCGTCACGGGCGAGACAGAACAAAAGACCGATGTGTGGGTGTATGTCACAGATGAAAATGGCCAGCCACGCAAACTCAGACTTAATGCCAGTTTAAAAGTAGGTGGTATTGGACAATTCGGACAGGTGGGCGGAGACAGCGACGAAGCCTTACAAAATCTATGGGAATACTTTGGTGTTGATGTATCTCCTGTGTTGGCCAACTTTAAAAGAACAATGAAATCTCAGGGTCCAAGAGACGCATTTAAAAAATTGTACCAATATGCTGCTACCAACCTAGACAACGAATTGAAAAACGCCAGCCCCGAAGATGAGGCCAACATAATCAACGACATTGCCACTGGCATCACACACTTTGCCACCCTGGGAGATCCCAATGTTGAACTTGTGGATTTCAACAAGGGTGGATTCAAGATTTTGCGATTCAACAAGTTGGCCGAACAACTAAAAGACATAGATCTTGCAGCCACTTATATTGACGGCAAAACTTGGCCAGAAGTTGTGATACACGAACGTGGCAATCCCAAAAACAAACTACTCACAATCAGAGTCAAAATTGAAAATAGACCAAAAGGTATCTATGTTCGCAGTATTATTGAAAAAGAACCTCTGTTGGAAAAACTCACCGAATATCGAAAAGCCAGCTGGAACAATGCTCCAGCTGCTACTGGTGCTGAAGATCTAGATGCAGTTACCAGCACACCAAGACTATCCGGTCCTGGTGCACGAGCAGCAAAGACAAATCGCGAGCCCAGAATGGATCGTGCCACGCTAGGGCGTGAACGTCGTTAACGTCCCAGCTGTGATATTGCGTCGCAGATGTGCAGTTCCAGTGCCTGAGTGGCATCAAGCCAAACATCATGAGGTGGTAGTAGTTTGGCTCGGACAGTGTCATCGTCCAGTCCGGTACAATCCCGGTAGTGCTGTACCATGCGCTTTTGGGTGAGTTCAAACTCACGTATGGTAGCAAACAATTCATGCACCTTGCCATCGCTGCCCCAGCTGAACTGGTGACTTAGAATACTGGTATTGGGAGTAAGGATTCTACGTCCTGGAGAGCCTGCTAGAAATATCAAGAGTCCTGCACTAGCAATCTGCCCCAGACCCACTGTCTTGACCGCAATAGCACTACTGCGCATCACATCAATCAAGGCAAAGGCTGCACTCATGTCACCACCTTCTGAGCAGATCATCAGCAGGAGTTCTTTGCGTTTTTTCTTCACCACAAAGTTTTCATGCAGAATCCACTCTATCACTGGTTTGATACTGTCATGGTCTATTTCGCCCATAAGTACCAGCATGCCCGAGTCGGCCAGCCGTTGAGTGTGTGATTGATCTAGAGTTTCAGTTTCTGTGGCCATAAATTTGTAGTGAAAAAAGCAGCCCGATTGGGCTGCTGTTATTTATGCGTATATTATCGCAGATTATTGCTTTTGTGTTACAGTGTCCAGTTCTTCAAACGCTTGTTGGCTACGACCCTGGGCTTGTGCTTGCAGTCGTATCTGATCCTGACGTTTTTTCAGTACATTGGCATCACCTGTTGGCAGGACTACCAGCACATAGCTACGGAATCTGGCGCCATCAGCAACTCGCTTGATTTCTTTGGTTTCGACCCCGGTGATATCCACACCCGGACACATGCCGCGAATAGCAAGTTCACTGGTTTCGTGGCTGGCTTCAGATGTGTCCATCATAAAAATCTTGGACTGCTGGCTGACCTTTCCGCCTGCTGCCATGCAAATCTTGCCATATGCAAACAGCTTGGCCTTGTAGTCTGCCATGCTCATGTCTGTGCTGACTGCACTGCCATTGGCGTAGACCGCACTGTTACTCACAGGCAGTTCAGTCATCCATTTGGGTGCTCGATCAATAGCAGATGTCACTGCTTTTTCTTGTCGCTGGCGTTCTTCATAGGCACGCCGTTCATACTGTTCTTTGGGAGTCGAGCTACATGCAGCCAACAAGGCCACAGCAACCACGGTGATAAAATATTTCATATTGATCCTTATTTAGATTTAATCCACTCGCCGGCCTTGCCAAGGTCAGTGCCGGCTCCACTTACTGCTCCGCCCACGGTGCCGCAGGCACACAGAACCAGAGCAACCATGCATGTCAAAATGTATTTCATACAAAATCCTAAAAAGTTATTGATACGTAACTGTAACACAAGATTGAATTTAGGTCAAGTCTAGTTCTAAAATTTGTCAATCACTACCCATTTTGAGTCATGGATTTTACAAATAATACCTTGCCATGTACGCACATCACGCCCGGTATATCCTGTGTCCAGAAACCAACGACACTGGGTTCCGTTGTGCCAAAATTCATTGGTATAGTCTGTATGTGGTCTGAATTGTGCCAGCTCTCCTGTCACACCTGGATTCACCTGCCGCAGAGTATTTAGAGTAGGATCATCCCGACAAATCAAAACCTTTTCCGAAATTACTCTGCTAGAACTCACTTGTTCTCTTATTGAATCATCGGCTCGGCGTGTGGCTGCTGCACAGGCTTGATCTCTTGGTGTGTCGCCGGACCAAGCATATTCACCAAATGCGGTGTACCAGGTGGCACCAACCCTGGCCTGAAAGTTTACCAGACATCGTTTGCCGCCTGTGGGTTCAGGCACAACTGTGGCAGTGATCAGGCTGCGTTCTGCAATGGTCACGGCACTGTGCAACACTGTTTTGTCTTGCAACACACACTGGTCAGCTTGTGCTGCTGCTGTGGCCAGCGCCAGGCCATAGATTATGGTTTTTACGGACATTGTGCTAACTCCAGGAGTTTCTGATTCAGTAGCCAATCTGTACGACTTGACCCACGTGATATATTTTCATTGTATTGGCCTGGGTTGGTAATTATCAACCAGGGTTGTAGTGCATTGCTGGCCCGTGCAAACAGCCTGTCATCTCTGGTGCTTCGCATGCTTTGCAGCATGGCAATCTGTTGTGTTTTTTGAGCACACGTGATCTGAAAATAATCCAGATCATATGAGGCCATGGGCTGCTGTGAATTTGAAGCACATCCGCTACACAGGATTGCAAGTGTAACGAAGATGCCAGATACGTGCTTTGACTTGAGCGACTTGTTCATTCCATTCTCCTCGGCTTTGACTTTCTAACCAGCGCACAATACGCTGTTGGTTGGCACAATCATTGGGTATAAGGCTCACATCCACAGGAGGCGATCTTTGCACAATGGACATGCAGCCACTTAGAACCAGAGCTGCTATGGGTATCAGAAGTTTTTTCATAAGGTCAAAAGAAATCCGGTTAGTGCTGTTATTATAACACTAACCGGATTATTGGTCAACTCTGCTGTGACCTGTTTAGAGCATGCCTCTTTTCATGAGCACTTTTATTCTACGTTCAACGTCGGCATGATCAATTGATTGTGCCAGATACGTGTTGATTTCGTACCGGTAAGGGTCGGTGAACGTGCGCTTTACCCAGGCCCAAAACTCAGACAGCCCTGTAGGCTGCCGGTCTTCCGCAGTCGATACACTGGCGTCTAGCAACATTTAGGCTCCTTTGGCAGGCTTTTGTGTGGTCTGGTAAGCCTTCATGATACCTTCACCAAACTTGGAATAGTCAAATTTGGTTGCTTGTTGCATGCTTTTGACCATTTCACTAGTCAACACTGCGGCAGTGTCTTGACCAACCTTGACTGCTTTTTTGGTGTATTCAGCTTGAGTGTCAACAAAGTTGACCATGGCTTCTTTCACAGCTTCGTTGGTGACGAATGTGTTAACGAAAGTTTTTTTACCGTTTTGTACGGCGTCGATGATTGCTTCTGATGTAAACATAATTTTTCCTTTAGACAAAATTTACTAGCTGGACCCGCCCTATGCAGCATCCTAGCGTGTTTATATTGTAACACATATTTATGATTTATGTGCGGTCGCAGCATTTTTTTAACAGGTTTTCGGCAAAATTAACTGTGTTTTTTTGCCCATAACATCTATGTTGGTAAATATTTCATAGGAGAACTTATGTTTACAAAAATCAAACAATTCTTTCTGGGCAAGCCTGCTCCAGAAGCCCCGGCACCCTACAAGGTCGAAGCACCATGGACACACGCCGAGATTGCACCAGCCACAGCCCCAATTGTTGCTGAACCAGTTACAGCAAAACCTGCTGCAAAGAAGGCGGCTCCTGCACCCAAAAAGCCTGCTGCTGCAAAGCCAGCAGCCCGAAAGCCTGCTGCTAAAAAATCAGTGCAATTGTAGATTGAACATTTGATAACCCCGCAAGGGGTTATCTCACGATTGTGCTGTGGGTGTGTTGATCTTGTCCCACTTGTCCACCATAGCATTTTTGAGTGCCACAGTGGTTGAGAATTTGTTCTTACGCATGAAGTCGTTTATTTTAACGGCTGTAGGATAGTCTGTACTGTTAGGTTTACGTGCATTGGCCATGTCAACACCTAAATTGCTATCTTCATCAGGATATCTACTACCGTAATAAACTAGATCATGTCGTAGCTTCTCGGCACGTGGTGATAGCTCTGCTTTACTCTTTTTGTATATTAGCTCTAACCATGGCTCAAGATACATTGTGACTGGTCTACTTGGCGTATAACCTTTTGGCTGCGGCCCTTTGAGCAAATCTGCTGCCGCTGCTGGTGTTACTGCTTTGCGAGTATCTTGTAAACGCCAAGCTGATTCATCAGTGTACAAGTATGCAGGAATACCACGCTTCTTAGCAGAGATTAAGATAGTTCTGACTTCGGGACTACGATATTCACTTTGTTCTTTCAGCAGCACATGTACTGCCGTCACGCCATCAATTGACATTTCGGGCTCACGGCTAAACACACGGTCTTCACTTTCGCTACTTCTGGTGCCGTTGCTGTGTAGCCAAGCACGTTCCCAGTAGTCCACGGGCCGAGTCTTGTAGTTGCGATTCAACCAGGTGCCGTCGATCACAAACATCACACCGCCGCTGCCAACATATCTATGATAGTCACCCACCCGGCTGCGTGTGGTACTTAAAAAATACGGATACCCTTTGGGAGCATACATTTCTTCACTCTTGTTGCCGGTCACACTGCTGAGTTGAAATGCGCCGCCGGTGAGTATCTTGGCTGCTGCACCTATACCTGCATAATGGTAAACCACTGCGGTGGCTGCTTCTGCTAGGAATTCTTGTGCTCTCATAGAGCTATTTAGCTGCAAAATTGCTAAACAATACGCAATTTCAACTCCAGTACTTGCTGTTGTCTAGGCTGTTCCAGTATTGTTTGTTGTTGCGATTCACAAAGTTTTTCACAAGGTACTTGGCCATGCCCATGTAGCCCATTTTTTTGAATCTACGACTGTCCTGTCCAAGGTGGTGTTGGATGATTCTAAACTTTCTGGGACTGTATTTTCTGGACAAAAAGTAATCTTCGCTTGTGGAAAAGTTTTCAGGGAAGCCACCGTATTCTTCAAACCGGTCTCTGCGTGTGAGCATGAACGCTCCAACTGCAAAAGGAGAGAAATATTTCAGCGCATGATTTATGGTGTTGAACACAACAAATCCTGCTTTTGCTCTAAGGTCTTGATCATAACACTTGATGTTCAAGCCCACAAGATCCAGGTTCATGGATTCAATTTTGTCAACAGCATCACGGATAACATCGTATTTGAAAAAACGAACATCAGCATCAATGAACAAGATGTATGGGGTAGTGGCTAATCGTGCTCCGTTGTTCTTGGCAATAGACACAGGGCCGCCGTTGATTATTTCAACATTCAGTTCCCAACTGTTGTCCTGTATAACCTGTCTAGTGGCATCAGTTGAGCAGTCAGCAATGATAACTCTGGTATCACCTATATTTTGTTCACGTAGTGCGTTTAGCAAATGATGAATATATGTTTCTTCATTCTTGCAAGGCACTACAATAGTAATTTTATCACTTAGTTTCATTGTCTGTCTCCCGGGTCCAAGTTACAATTTCCCAACGCCCATCATGGTGTTCCACAAGTGCTGTGCATGATTCAACCCAATCGCCATCATTCATGTATGCTACACCATTGATTTCTTTGATCTCTGCATGATGTATGTGTCCACATATCACACCATCGAATCCACGCTTCTTACAGTAGTTGGCTAGATTTTCTTCAAACTTGAATATAAAGTCTACTGCTTTTTTGACCTTGTGCTTAAGAAACTGGCTAAGGCTAAAGTACCCAAAACCCATACGGTGACGTATCCAATTAAACTTGCTGTTGACACTAAGAATGATATCATATGCTCGATCTCCTAGGAATGCTATCCAGGGTGCCAGTCTAGTGATGCCATCAAACAAGTCGCCATGCACCACAAGATAATGTCTGCCATCTGCACCTATGTGTTCTATCTGATTGTGTATTTCAACATGCCCAAAACTAAACCCATATGGTATCATAGGTCTTAGAAATTCGTCATGATTGCCGGCCACATACACAACTCTGGTGCCTCGCTTGGCATGGCCTAGTACTCTGCGTACCACATTGGTATGACTCTGTTTCCATCGCCACTTGTTTTGTTGTATACGCCAGGCATCTATTATGTCACCCACAAGATACAGGGTCTCGCAGGTGTTGTTCTTGAGAAAGTTGTTGAGTTTCTCTGCCTGACAGTCTCTAGTACCAAGATGTACATCTGAGATAAAGATACTGCGATAAGTCTTCTGCATGGGGTATTTAAGCAGAAGTTTACCCTAATGATGTTACAGTTGTGTTACACGGTGGGAGACACAGCGTTGAGTTCTTTTTTGATACTGTGATAGTCTTCCAGGATAGATATAGCAGGCACCGTGGTTGTAGCGTAGGCCGGGGGTATATGTTGCCATTCCTCTTCTGATACTCCTGACACAATCATGGCAGTGTATTCGTGACCGTCACTAGTGTGCAGCTTCACTCGTTCAAAACTAAACGGATTTTGTGCTGCACTAGTCAAGGCCTGTGCCAAGGCTTTCAAAGCAGCAGGATCAGCCACAATGTGTAGATCTGTCTTTGGTTCGTTGTGTGGATATATGTGTAGTCGTGCCATTAGTCAATGTGTGCTATGTCTTGCAATCTCATGCGTTTGCTTTTTAGTACTTTAACACATTCTGAACTGTTTGCATAGTCCAAACGGCCCTTTCCCCACAGGATTGGCTGATCTGCAAAACTGATTGCATGCGGCAAGATCACATCAAGATAACGACCATTGCCAGTGCCCAGGGTAGCAAAGGTTATGTAGCCTTTGGCTCCGCTGCGGAACACTCGATAGTTAGCCACTAGCCCTACAAACTCCACTTCTCCGGGTCGGCGAATCTCGGTACAGGCCGGAATGAATCTACTGGAACTCCAACGGCCAGTGCGAAACAGTTCTTCACACTCACCACCTTCTAACGGAGAAGCTATTGCGCCAGCCAACTTGGCTTCTTGCCAATATACCCACTTGCTGTAACTGCCTTCGCAGTGTTTCAAACAGGCTTGCCAGAACTCTCGGGGATGATGTGCCTTGTTGTAGGCCAGAGCCCAGATCAGGCGTCCCAGATTGGTAGCATGAGCACGACACAGTCCAAAGTGACTAAGTTCTCGCAAGGATGCCAACACAGTGTCCCTTTTGGGATGATCGCCAATCAATTGCATGAATTCATAGATCTTTTCTTCATTGCGTTTGGCAAATGCTCTGCGCCACATGTCTGCGGTGTACATGTCGCAGTCCAGGATGTTTGCAATCATGGTGATAGCGTCATCCTCAAATACCACTGTGTCCCGCTGTATTGTATCTGCTGACCAGTCCTGGAAAGCACTGGCTCTGCGCCGTCCTTGAGTGGCCACTGGACGTATCAGAGCTGTGGCCAAGGTACAGTCTGAGCGACTTTTGATTTTCAAGGCACGGAACAGTCGTTTCATGGCCGGACTTTCGCCTTGCGTAACTCCCAGTACATCACCCCGTGCCAGCAGCGCACTGGTCTTTTCATCATGTTCAGGATAGTCAGTGAGTGGTCGCTGATCAATCTCCCATAACTGACTCAGTCCACGATTGGCCAGGATGTCAATCTTGAAGTGTTCAAGATCTTCAACTTCATACTTGTCTAACAAGATCTGATTGTCACCATTGATCAGGCTTTTTGGTACAGCCCGATCAAAGATCAGGATACCACCACAGTGCTTGGAGATACAGCGTTTCTTGCCCATGAGCTTGGCTGTGACACGTTCAGCTTCTGCTATCTCTTCAGGGGGCAACACTTGATTAAATTCAAATCCACGCTTGAGTGTGCCTTTAGCACCTAGTCTTTTGGCTGCTTCTCGCTTGGCGCTTTTCTCTTTGTACATCACATAATTTGATACCCTGGCACTCTGTCCTGGCCAGCGTTTGAATATGCGATTCATCACAGTGGCCTGCTGCCAGTGTGGAAAGTCTAGATCAATATCCGGCAAGTCGTCACGTTTGGGATTCATGAAACGTGCTATGGGAATATTTTCTGCCACGGGATCAAGATCACTTATACCCATGAGCCAGCATACTAGGCTGGAGCCTGCCGAACCTCGGGTGATATGTGGTATATCTCGGGTGAGATCTAATATCTCTCTCACACGCAGAAAGTGTCGTGCAAAGTTTTGATCTCTTATTAGTTCTAGTTCTTCTGCCAGTCTATCTGCATAGACTGTGTCTTGTGGTAATGCTCTTCTGAATTGCTTTACTAGTTGTTCAAGTTCCTGATATCTATCCATGTTATGCTGCCTTTTAGTTGCCTTAGGCAGATATTTATGGATCTATTTTTAGGATGATAAAATTTAAAACTCAAACGTTACAACACTTCAGATAGCAGTAAACTATATTTGGACCAGAGTCCAGCGAGTTGTAAATGCCTTGCCAGCAGCCTTGTGTTTGAGAATTTTTCTATATTCTTCTTGACGAAGTTGTTGAATCTTCTTGTCATCGTGGTCAACACAAGCCCGGTATAGTTGCTTGATCAATTTTGATTGTTTCATGACATGCCCATCCTTGAAAACTATTTATACCGTTAGTGAAATAATTGCCAATAAAAAAGAGCCCTAGAGCCCTTAGTGCTGGTTACGAATTCCAGCGTCCACCATATCTTGTGGCCGGTTTGTTTACCTATAGTGCTGTGTATTGCAGTTCTGTTACACAATTTGCAGAATCATGCGAGTCAGTCCCACCATGTCTATGCTTACCAAAAGTATATAGTTAGCCAGCATACCAAAAGATTTCCTAGTATAACTAGCCCAAGCATACATGGCACAACCAGCAATCCAGATAGGATACATGTACAATAACGGAGGGTTGGGGACGGTGATCGCCATTGTGATCGAACAGCCAATAGACACTGCCCAAGCCACAATCTCAACCACAAACCGAACAGGGTAAGTTTTATAGTCATCTCGGATCCAAGAAAAAATGTTGGGTAGTATATCGTTCATGCCTGAGCCAGTCGCTGATTGTACACCTGTTCACTGGCAAGGTTCTTGCCTTTGGCCTCACACTGAATATCCCACTGATCACCAAATGTCAGGGCCCATTCATTGCAGGCAGTGTTCCACATCATATCGCTATGTGCCCGGAGTTTTTGCTTTTTAAAACCTGCTGCAAGTAGTCCATCAAGATCGGGTCGAACTCGGTGATCGTGACCCACCAAAATATCTTCACGGCTAACACTGTAGTGAAGAGCAGGACGAACACCACGCCAAGACTCAACAACCCGTTGCGCACGAGGGTCCGCAGGCGTGATGTATTCTCCGCTGTTGATCCAGTGATGGTGTATGTCCAGCACAAGAGCCACATGCTCAGCCACAAGTAAAGTAGAATCGATGCCATTTGTCATTTCGTCATTTTCGATGGAGATAAGATTCCTGGCCTCGGGACTGAGGCGACCCAAGGTCTTAAGGAATTTGGTGACACCACCTTTGCCACTTAAATGTACATTTATCTTGAATCCCGAGTCATGCCATGATTTTCCATAGCCCATCCAGCGGGCCATGTCTGTATGATACTCAAATTCTAGTATGCTGCGTTCCACAATCACATCATGCTCACTGGCCAGCACACAGAACTGTCCGGGATGGAAGCTGAGTCTCACACCTAGTCTGCGGGCAGTTTCGCCAATGGGTGCAAAAATACGAGCCAGATGATCTTGTATTTCTGTGCGCTGCCACCAGTCAATCCAGCTGGCTTCGGTGTAGCCTTGCAGCATTTCTGAACCCAGTCGTACCATTCTACGACCTTCGGGCAGGGTGGCCACTCGTTCAATCATTCGGACCGCTGCTGCGGCATTGTGATTCATTATGTCCCATTGCCGCTGTTCAGCTTCATCTTTGTGCTCGCGAAGCCACCGCATGGTGGTTGATCGGCCGTTTAATTCACGGTCCACAGCATTGACCTTCATGCCGCCGCATTCGGACGGATCATTAAGCCATTTGCAGCAAAAACCAATTTGGGGTGTAGTCATATCAATCACTGTTGTTGTTCAGTAATTGTAACACATTTGGTAATAAATCTCTAGTGATATTGGAGAGTTTTTGGATAGATTTGTCAAGATTTTTTGGATGATCTACAATCACCCATTGTTTTCCGCTGTCCTTAATAGACTGCGCCAACAGTCCGATATAGTTATTTCGGCTGACCTTTGCGTTGGGTTTGGATTCTAGGTCAAATCCTACCATGATTATGACATCTGCTACACTAGCTGATAAATGAGCAGCAACAATATCATCTATTGAATCCACAACAAAATCAAACTCACCGCCAAACACATTGACACGTGGTGGATTGCTCAGAGTTTCGTAAACCGTTTTTGGAATATAGAGATTGCATACATCAGCATAGCCTTGCTCGATTAACACTGCTGCTTGATCAGCGTCCCAACACACCACGTTGTCGGTTTGGTACGCTCGCTGAGTGCGCCAGCTGCCCCAGATGGGTGCAATGTCACGCATGGGTTGTGTGTCGGCACTCGGAGGCAACAAGGTATTTTCAGCCAACAGCCAAGCTATATTCATGGCTCTCTATGCAGGTCTAGAGTAACACAGTGAAATCCGCCACCTAGTGTTCTACTGTGCCGCAGTTCAAGAGGTATAACAGTCATGCCCATGCCCTGTTCTAGAGCCTGTATCATGGCTTCTTGCTTGGCATCTACTATGACTGTTTGAGGATCAATGCTCAACATGTTGAGTCCAATCCATTTTGAAGCATACGGATATTGATAGAATCCTTGTGCCACCACTTGGTCAACAAAAAATATTTCTTTGCCTTTGAGATGTCGTGGTAGATCTTTCCTGTTGCTATCTAGCCTGCTGCCATTCACAACAAATTGATCTGCATTCAAGGCCACAATAGTTGAATCAATATGCACGCCAGCATAGAAGTTGCACAGTTCTATATCTACATCTGGAAACTGATTGCACAACCATTCGTAGGCTGCTCGATTGCCCGAGGCCGATTCAAGAAACAACCACTTGTGTTGTGTCACCCGCAAAATATTGGCTGCATCCAGTACCATGCCTGCTGCTCGTGGCATTGTGATAACCTGATCTGCTGCTTGTAAAATATCATGATAGCACTGTAGTTCCATGTCTCTACAGGGATACATCATGGCAGGATCAACCACAATTGACCCATGCACAAGTAGTCTATCACGTGGACAGTAGTTGTACAGGCCATCGTGAACTTGAAAGTTGAATGGTTCAGGGCGCACAACTTCAACACCGTGTGCTGTCAACGTGTCTGCTAGCGTTTGTAGGTCTTGGTTGGCTTCGTCTATGATCCATTGCGGCACAGGACCGGATGGCACAGGTGTTTCTTTCCAGAGTGTGCGCTCTGCTTCTGTATTAAACACCGGATCATTGATGGGCCAGTTGGCATGGGTCGCATCACCCACCACCATGCTTTTGAGTGTGCTGTATTCGTTGTAGCTGGAAATTTTCATGTGGTTCCAGTTAATTGTAGTGTGTAACGATCAGTTTTGCCAACATTGGCAGCCAGATGTAGAAAGTCATCACGCCAGCTGACCCAGTCACCAGCACGCCAATTGATAACAGGCACACCATTCATTTCCAGGTAATGCCCACTAGACCAGTCTTCTAAAAACACAATGGTACGAACCACTGACTGGGTTGATTCAAGTCCGTGTATGAGTTTGAATCTTCTGTAGGTATCTCTGTGGGCAGGCAATACTGCGCCCGGAGACATGCGATACACACTCCAACCTAGCTTGGTCCAACAAAACTTATCACATATAGAACTCATCCAAGCAGGCTCAGGGAAACGCATGTCATACATGTCCCCGGTGAATTTACTTTGCGTGTATCCCAGCTGACGCCATTCTGCTAGACTTTCTCGATCATTGAACTGTTCGTGGATGTAGTCAAGATCTCGATGTTGCAGTCCCCAGTCAGGATCTATGTGGCCTTGTGCCCAGATGTTATTTTGGTCGAGTGTTGCCATAGTGAACGACTTCGTACTCCGCAGTTGAAGTCAGTTTACGCCAAGGATCAACTATGATGCTGCCCGGCGTGATAACACAGTAGGGTTGTGTATCCAATTGGTCGCCGGTGTATTCATATGTGATTTTGCGATTGTGTGCCCAAAGGAACACCGCAGGATAATCCACACTGTCAACCACATTAGCTGGATCATCTGCCAGTGGATCAACATAGACCACCTTGTGTCCTGCTTGTTCTAGATAAAACCCAACCAGAGTACTGTAACTGCCGATGCAATACGGAACGTCTGGCTTGTATGCTTTGCCATGAATCACCACAGGCAAGTTGTTGTGAGTTGCACTTTGGTCCAACAAGAACCGAGCCAAGTTCTTGGCTTGTATTTCTCTAGCATGCATCACAGTATCAAACAAGTCGTAGCCAATATCATATTCTTCTGCTAACCAACGCAGAGCAATGTTATCGCGTGGGTGGCAGGCACCTGCATCACCCATGCCTGCTGTCATGTACTTGGGGCCCATGATACGCATGGTGCTTCGTGCAAGTGCATCTGTGACCACATCCACATTGATATGCCCAATACGTAGAGCAAAGTCCTGGATCATGTTGACCAGGCCTACTTTGGCACTGATAAATGTGTTGTAGAAAATCTTGATGGCTTCGCATTCGTCCCAGGTTCCAATTTCGTAGCGTGGGTTGTTTGCCATAATAGTCTTGTACAGGTCAATCAGCTCGCTTGCTAGAGCATTGGGGTTGCCATCTTCTGTGCCAATCATGACCATCTCTGGGTTGATCATGTCCCACTTGACCGAACCCATGGCAATTAGATAAGGATTATACAGGAACTGATGTTGTGAGTCCAACAACGGAAAGAACTTGCGGCGGGTGGTGCCGGGCAATACAGTGCTGATCAACACCACCTTTTTTGGTGATCTTGCATATCGGTTTATGTTCTTGATAGCGTCAATCACAGCATCGTGCCCAAAGTCTTTGGGTTTCATGTGGCTGCTGGGAACAGATCCATCATAGCCTTCTTGATGTGGAGTTGGCACAGCAATAAAGATCCACTCACTTTGATTCACAAGTTCGTTGATATCACAAACTTTTACCGAGTCACTAGTTCGCGGGTAAATATCATACCCCCGTACTGTGTGTTGCTCAGCAAATACTTCTGCACAGTCCAGGCCCAATTTGCCAATTCCAATAAATCCAATATTCTTCATATATGTCAGTTCCTTTAGATAGATTATACAACTTTTTGCATAGCCTTGTCGACCATGATATAACAATTTATCGCTTTTGGCCTCATGGCTCAAAAAAACTTGAGGATCTATTACCTTTGGTTCCAGCACTAAGTTGGGTCAACGCAATGGTTATTCCTCAGGTAATTTTTCATGATCAGGAGCCGTTGAATTTTAATTATTGGACTCTGGATGATTTTGCTCAATGGTGGCAAAAATGTATAGTAGATAATCAACTAAATTTTTTATACTCGGAAGCTATACAGGTCAATCATCAAATTTCACTACATCTTAGAGGATTAGTTCGTGCCAATTTATACAATTATATTTTGCTTGTGCATTCGGAAAAAAATAGCAAAGAAATTGATACCTATTTCCAAAATGGATTTTTGCCTGTGTACTACTGGAGTCATGCTGTAATTGCAGCTGATTGGTTTAGATATGCCGAGCATGATCCTGTGTTACAATATAACTCTGCTGCATTTGCACAAGATTTTTTGATATACAATCGTGCCTGGTCTGGCACTAGAGAATATAGGCTAGCATTTGCTGATCAATTGATTCAAGCAGGATTGGTAACTCATTGCCGCACCAGTTTTGCACCTGTGGACTCAGGATTGCATTATAATCAACACAAGTTTGAGAACCCCAACTTAACAATTGTCAGAACTGATCTAGAAACGGTGTTGCAGCCAAACACACATGATTCTTGTGCTAGTGCAGATTACAACAATCTGGATTATACTCAAACAGGCATGGAAATTGTGCTGGAAACCTTGTTTGACGATGCACGACTGCATCTTACAGAAAAATCTCTACGTCCCATTGCGTGTGGCAAACCCTTTATGTTAGTTGCCACAGCTGGTAGTTTGAGATACCTGCGCAGTTACGGATTCGAAACGTTTGGTGATCTTATTGATGAATCGTATGATCTTGAAACAGATCCGGTGGCTAGATTAACTGCCGTGATTAAGGAAATGAGCAGGATACGCTCTCTGGCTTCTGCAGATAAAATTGTTCTATGGAATCAACTGCATCAAATTGCTGAGAGAAATAAACAGAGATTTTTCTCAGCTGAGTGGCAGGCTAGCATAGTACAAGAATATGTTGACAATATGAATCAGGCCATGATTACTGTCAATCAACATTGTACTGGAAAACACTGGAAGCAATTTCAAGAACTAGATTGTATCTTAGGAATCAACAATACTCGTTCACAAGAAGAAATTAATCAGGTATTGAATTACCTAGCTCTTAAGAACAGTCCCAGACCAGTGATCGGGCAATGATTCAGTCTTTAGTTGTTGAATACGGGTGTTCAACTCAGTGTAAAAAGTGTCCAAGTCCCCGTTCCATTTGCCCTGTAAATGTTCCATGGCATCTTCGCAGTATTTCCAGTTACGCTTGCGATATTCAACCATGAGATTGGTGTGCAGATCATGAAAGTGATTCATTGTGGGCATGTCTTGCAATGGCACATGCTCTACAAGAGCATATGCGGTCATTGGAGATTGTTTTCCTTTGATCTCAAATGTATCCAGTTCCAGAACAATGTGTTTTTCTGCGGCAGCTTGGCCAATCTCTTCTCCAAATATTATGTGCATGTCAATTCCTTTTAAATATGTATCATGAGCATGACCTTTGACTTAATTTCTGATTTACATTTGGACACCTGGTCCGAAGAATTCAACTGGAGTGGTCAGCCCACCAGTCCTGTTTGTGTAGTAGCAGGTGACATAAGCCCAGATCCCAAAATAGTAAGAAACACACTGAAACATCTGTCAAATTGTTATGCTGCTGTGTTTTATATCGACGGCAATGATGAACATCGATACAGATATCATGAGCTGGAAGAAAGCCATCGCGATCTGGCCAGAACCATCAGCAAATTGCAAAGAGTGACTTATCTCCAGGAAAACGTGATAATAATCGACGGTGTGGCTATTCTAGGCACCAACGGCTGGTGGGGGTATGATTTGGACACATCTATCAGTCGAGATGAAGGCAAACAACGCATGGTAGATTGGTATGAACAAATCATGCCCGGGCACCCAATTGATCCTGAAGAACTCAGCAATTGTGCCAGAGCTGATGCTGCTTATCTGATCAACAGTGTGCAAAAATTACAAACACACAACGATGTCAAAAAAATTGTGATTGTCACTCACACAGTACCAGGCGCAAATTTGATACAGCATGATATTGAACTATCTGGCACCACACAATTCAATCACATGGGCAATCGGCTCATGAACCTGGTGCGCACCAATGACACCGAACACAAAATACATACCTGGTGTTTTGGCCATTATCACGGGGCTGTGGATCAAAATGTAAATGGTGTGAGATTTGTCAACAACTGCCGAGGGCGTGGCGACACACCCTACAAGCAGTCACCCTATTTTCCCAAAAGAATTGTTGTAGAAACGTGATTCCGAAATTATTCGGCGTCAGGCTCTAGTTTGATCTGCAATGGATACTGCTGCTTTCTTGCACTTTCAGTAACCTCTACACCTTTTTGTTCGGCAATTTCATAAGGCAACACTGCAACAATAGCTGATCCGTGCTCGTGTATGCTAACAGTGAGTTCAGTGGCAGTTTCTTCAGTATAACCAAAAAATTCTACTAGACTCTCTACCACAAATTCCATGGCAGTGGTGCTGTCATTGATGTAGATCACACGGTAAAGAGACGGCTCCTTGATGGCTTTTTTTGTTTTTGAAATAGTTGCTGCTTCTGCGTTTGCCATGTTGTTCCTTATGGAGTGGTGGAACTGTTCCACCACTGTATTTACTCAATTATATTATACTGCGTATGTGATTGCAATACTTTTAGGCTTGGCTGACTCAGGAACTTTGCGTTCCAGATACACAGTCAAGATACCATTGCTGATGCTTGCGCCGTTTACTTCCACATGCTCACTGAGTGGGAATGTTTGTTTAAAGTCGCGTTGTGAAACACCACGATGTAGATATTCGTGAGATTGATCTTGTTCTGTTGCTTTAGCACCAGAGATCACCAATTGACGTTGATCTAGACTGATATCAATTTCTCCTTCAGCAAATCCAGCCACAGCAACTTCAATGGTAACAGTGTCGTCGCCAGTTTTGATCACATTGTGGGGAGGATAGTTTGTGCTGGCTTGATGCTGTGTGACACGCATGAGGTCGTCAAATAGATTATCAAATCCAATTCCAAACTTGTGAATTGCAGGAATATCGAAACTACGAAGGGTGAGAGTTTTTGTCATGTTTTTCTCCTATTAAGCAAGATGACTTGTGTAGACCCCACCATGGGCATCTACCGCAGTATTTATTATACTACAAATCAGAATTATATTTTGTTATTTAGGTCAGATACAATGCGAAATTGGCGTAAGTCATGATTGTATCCAGGCACTTGCGGGTTCCAGGTTAGAATAAAAAACGTATAAAATTCGTCGTTATCAAATGCAACTCTATGATTCCATTTGAATGTTTTTTGTGTGTAGGGTATATCGTACTTTACGCTCCATTCCAGTAGAGCAGCCTGAATTTTGTACAACACATGATATGTACCAGGTGACAACGCAAATTCTATATACACGCTAGATATTTACAACCCGGAGTTCCTCAGGTTCTGCCACCTGATCTATATCAATTGACAGCACAGCAATGCCTTGCTGGCGGTATTGTGCAAGATGAAACATGTGCGGCAACAGCACACGTTCTAGTTCGCTGTGCAAGCCCCGTGCGCCAGTTTGATTGATCAAGGTACGCTCTGCAATCTCATCCAGTGCTGCTACTGTAAACGTCAAGTCCACACCATCTTCAGAAAATAGCCAACGATACTGATCCACATAGTTGTTCTTGATCTCAGTGAGAATTCTAATCAGGTCTGCTTTGCTGAGTTGTTTTAGACTGACCCAGTTGGGGAAACGTCCAACAAATTCTGGAATCATGCCAAACTTCACTAGATCATCCGGTGTGGTCATATCTAGGTCAGCATCTACGGATGTTTTTGCAACCTGAGCGTTGAAGCCGATTGAGGTTCCTTGCACACGATTTTTTACTATGGTATCCAGCCCCACAAATGCACCACCAGCAATAAACAAAATGTTGCGAGTGTCAATTTCAATCATGTCACCACCAGGATGCTTTCTGCCGCCGCCTGCTGCTGGAATACGACACACAGTGCCTTCTACCATTTTTAACAGGGCCTGCTGTACACCTTCGCCCGACACATCTCTAGTGATCGACGAGCTTTCGCCTTTGCGAGCAATTTTGTCAATTTCATCCACAAACACAATGCCCTGCTGTGTCTTGGCCACATTGTTGCCCGATGCAGCATACAATCTAGTGATCAGACTTTCCACATCGTCACCCACATATCCTGCTTCGGTAATTGATGTGGCATCAGCAATGGCAAATGGCACATCAAGATAACGTGCCACAGATTTGGCCAACAAAGTTTTACCTGACCCAGTGGGTCCTAACATCAAGATGTTGGCCTTGTCCATTTCTGGATCCACTGTGGTCTTGCTGATGCGTTTGTAATGATTCACAATGGCCACACTGATCATGATCTTGGCAGCGTCCTGACCAATCACGTACTGATCAAGATAGTTCTTTAGGACCATTGGATCTAGTTTAGCCGATGGTGGTTCAGGTGGCACAACTGGTTCGTCAGTTGACAATAGTCCTTGACAAAAATCCACGCACTCGTTGCAGATGCCTGCATACTCACCAACAATAAGTTTACGCACGTCATCTTTGTTTTTGCCACAGAAGCTGCATGAGGAATGGGTTTCTTTGATCATTATTCTATTCTGGAAGTTGTTGCATACGTTGTTCGGAGAGTCTCACGTGAATTTGATTGCTTTCGCTGTCGCTCAAAAGTTCGGGATCATACAATCCTTTTCCAATTTGAACAATCAGGTGATCTATATATGCTACATCGTAAGTATACTGATCTTTTATGGAATTGTCAACTTTGATCCAGCCAGCACCGTTGAATTTATACAACACATTGGGAATAGTTGTGGTCAACACATAGCTGTCACCTTTTATCGCAGTGTCGGGCAGGTGTGTTCCAAATCCAGATGTGGGCTCATGTGATGGCAAAAACTTCATCCAAGGTAGTTCGTCTATCTGCCCGGAGTCAAATAATTTTCGCTGATGTTTGAGTGTGTCTGTAGGATTCTCTGCCTTCCAGTGCGTCATGGCTGCTTTGAGCTCAGGGCTTTCTTCGTCAGAGTCATCATCGTCGGGCTCGAGCAGTATTACTTCTACTGCTGCTGCTTGTGGCACAGGAGGTGAGTCAGGCTCGAACATCCAACCAGGTGAGTGTGGGTTGGCCGGGAATAGTTCTTGCCGGCTCACAAGTTCGCCAGTGGGCAACTCTTGTTGTGCTTTGGCACGTAGCTGGTCCAGCACTTCTGTATCTACAGGGCCATCATCGGGTTCGTATGCTGGTCTCTCAGGTTCGAGTACTCGACTGCTGCGACCTTCACGAGCCCACTTGAGACTTTCTGTAGATGCCAACAACATCATGATAGCCAGCGGATCAAACACGCACACCAACAACATGATCACCCAACGCACTGCACGTTCTAAGATGTTGGCATCAGGATTGTCACCGTAGATCAAGGCAGCTATGTACTTGATTGGACCGACCTCAGCTTCAATCTTGCGAAACTCCGCTCGTAATGGTGCTGCTTCTTCGTTTAGTTTGGCAACGGTTTTTTGTTCTGTGTCAATTTCAGATATGAGACGAGCACGTTCTTTATTTTGAGATCTGCGGATCTGAACAGCTTTTTCAGCACCTTTCTCATCGGCACTACGGCCCATGACCTGGTCCACAGCCTCATCCATTTGTTTCAGCGCCCGGCGATTGGCGTCAATGTTTTCCTTGGATGTTCGAATTTTTTCGTCAAAGATCGAAACCTTGGCCTGACTGTCGCCACTCACAAGACTCTGATCACTGTGTGCTTTTGACAAGAAGCCAAAGATGCCCATGCTGGTGATCAACATCAGCATGATCACAGCAGACACCAGGTATATTTTCATCAACCATCTGGCTCGAGTCCAGTACTCGTGCAGCCATATGGTCACAACCACCTTGGCCAATTCCAGGATGGATCCCATGATCATGATGGGTATTACTGCTGCTGCAAATATGGCTGCCAGGCCGGCAATACTGTAGTAGGCAGCAATAACGCTGAGGCTCAGAGCCACGGCTAGAATTATAAGACTAAGAAACATAAGATTATTTACCGGTTAATAATGGACCTATGACGGCGTAGTGTTAACAGCAATAGCATGCTGGTAACAACAACAATCAATACAAAAGCAGCCGAGAGGATAGTGGGAGAAAGATGTTCTCTTAAGCCAGTCCACATCTGTCGTGGCAAGGTAGTTTGTTCAGGACCACCCAAGAACAGCACTATTACTACTTCATCAAACGATGTGGCAAAGGCAAATACTGCGCCCGACGCTACACCTGGCCACACAGCAGGCAGCATCACATGCCAAAAAGCTGTCCAGGGTGATGCACCTAGACTTCGGGCAGCATGTATCAATTTCATATCAAACACACTCAGTGTGGCAGTGACAGTTAGTACCACAAAAGGTATGCCTATCACTGCGTGTACCAACACAATACCCAGGAGATTGTTGGCAATACCCAGCTTGGAGAAAAAGAAGTATGCACCCACAGCCAGTATCACATAGGGTACAATTATGGGTGCGATCAGCACAGCCATTATAAAACGTTTGCCCGGTAGATTGTAGTGATTCAGTCCCACAGCAGCCATGGTGCCTAGCAAAGTGGCTATTAGTGTGGCCAGCGTTGCAATGAGCAAACTGTTGTAGATGGCGTGTAGCCACACAGGGTTGCTGAACAAATCTCGAAACCAGCGCAGACTATAGGTTTCGATTGGGAAATGAAAATAAGCTGCGTTGCTGAATGCCAAGGGCAACACCAGTAGTATTGGTGCAATCAAGAACAACAAAACTGATCCACCAAACAAGTACAGCAGTGTGGTATAAAGTGCAGAAGTTTTCATCTAATTGTTAACCTATTGTGCCCAACCAGGTGATCATACACTGTGTAAAGCAACAGCACAGCCGCAAGCAAGATAGTTGCTAGAGCAGAGGCAAGGCCCCAGTTCATGGAAGTTCCTATGTTGTATGATACAAAATACGCAATCAACTGATCTGCAGAACCTCCTATCAGTGACGGAGTGATATAGTATCCCAGCGCAAAAACAAATACCAGCAGGCCTCCTGCATTTAGTCCCGGCATGCATTGTGGGAGATACACACGAAAAAAGGCAACCAGTGAACTGGCACCCAGCGATCGGGCAGCTTGCACATAGGTGGTGGGTATCTGTTGCATGACTGAATACACCGGCAAAATCACAAAAGGCAATAGTATATGTGTCATGGCAATTATGACACCAACCCTGTTGAACACAAGAGTCAGAGGTTCAGCAATCAACCCTGACATTTGCAACAGTGAATTGATCAGTCCTTGTTCTTGTAGTACCACTGTCCAGGCTGTGGTACGCACCAGCAGCGATGTCCAGAATGGTATCAGCACAAAAATCAGCAGTAGATTGGCTGTCTTGTCACGCAGGTGTGCCAGCATATAGGCCAGTGGGAAGCCCAGCACAATGCACAAGAATGTCACAGCCAGGGCCACTGCCAGAGTGCGTAGATAAATTGAAATATAGATACGCTGATCCTTGGGCTGCTGTGCAATAGTTCCATCAGGCTGTCGGTGCAGATCCAGTGCGGACAAGAAAAACAGTGAGTGAACCGGTGATGAAAGATTACGAATTGTACCCCATATCTCTGGTTGACTCCAGGCAGGATCAGCAGTTTCAAAAACTGGTGTCCATGGTCCGTTGTCCTGACGTGCCACAACCCGTGATGTTTTCATAAAGACGGCACGCAGTCCGGGTTTTTCAATATTCAAACGGTTGGCAATTGATCCAGTTTGTTGTTCCTGGGCTGCTTTTTTCATGTCATAAGCCAGGGCAGCATAAACTGGTTCGGGCGGCAGTTGATCTCTTGGGCCGGCCCAGGCCTGCAACTCAGCCACAGTGTGCGGGAGGCCATCGGGCACCACAGGATCATAAATGCTGTTGAGTAATATCATACCAAGCGGTGCAACAAAGCTCAGCATGACAAAAAGCAACAACGGTGCAATCATTGCATAGGCACGCCAGCGGCTGCTGTTCTCTGCTTTGTGCATACGTTGATCTAGATTCATGAGTTGATTGTGTGACAGTCGGTGGCCGTCCACCCTAGTGCTACTATGCCGCCAATTTGTAAATCAAGAAATTGTCCATTGTTGGGAAGTGTCACAACAAAATTATCAGTCCCGCACGAATCCAATCGCACACGTATGTATCGGCCTAGACAAGTTATATCACGTACAGTGCCGTTGACAACGGTATCAACAGTTCCGTACACCGGATCAATTTGCACACGCTCAGGCCGGATATACACATTGGGTTTTATCATGTTGTTTTCCCCAATAAATTTGGCTACAAAAGAGTTGTTGGGGTGTGCGTACAGCCGGTCTGGAGTATCAATCTGCTGTATGCGTCCTTGGTAAAATACTGCCACACGGTCTGACATGACCATGGCTTCGGACTGATCGTGTGTGACATACACAAAGGTAATGCCAGTGTCTCGATGTAGACTTTTGATCTCATACTGCAATTGTTCTCGCAACTGTTTGTCCAGTGAAGAAAGTGGCTCGTCCATCAACACCAATTGAGGATCAAACACCAGGGCTCGTGCCACTGCTACTCTTTGCTGTTGACCTCCAGACAGTTGCGCAGGCCGGCGATTCTCAAATCCTGTTAGACCCACTTTATCTAGTACGGCTACAATCTTGCTGCGAGCCGCATCACCTGTTGTGCCGCGAACTTTCAACGGAAAGCCCACATTTTCAGCCACTGTCATGTGCGGAAACAAGGCGTAGTTCTGGAACACCATGCCAATGTTGCGGTGCTCCGGTGCTATACGATTGATAGGCCGACCATCTAGATAAATGTTACCAGCAGTGGGATTTTCAAACCCGGCCAGCATCATGAGTGCAGTGGTTTTTCCAGATCCCGATGGTCCCAACAAAGTCAAAAACTCTCCTCGCACAATGTCAAGAGAGAGATCCTGTATCACAAGAGTTTTGCCGTCGTAGCTTTTTTCAATGTGATCAAATCTCACAAAAGGCTGTTGATTATCTAGCATGGAATTATTCGTTGAGTTTTATCTTGGCACTCACAGCGTACTTTACCGAGATCCAGGATGCAAAGGATTCATCAGGCACATCAAACCAAACTGGATAGGATGTTTGATTGCCCCAGATGTTGTCTAGTTTGCGCTTGACTCTTGACTGGCTTTTCCAACCTGAGCCATAGAGTGTTTTTGCTTCGCGCTGGATTGAGTACCAGACGTTGGTGCTTGAGATATCAAACCAAATACGGTGCATGACCAAGGGCGTTGATTCAAGAGAGCTGAGTGACTCGGACATGCTCGACGCAGCGGCCCCAATTTCAACAGACATATACATATCCTTTCACTGTGTTAATCCTTATTGGCATACCCCCAGGTACCAGCCGGGTTTTGATTTTATTCAAGGACAGTGTCTCAACCTATGTGACTTATGTTCACATGCCACAGTAGCAGTGGGCCTAGGAATTCCACCGCACTATCGAACAGCACCATCTCCTTGGTCATGCACAGTAATTATACAGGCACCGTGGCCTGTTGTCAAATTATTTGGCAGGATCCTCAGCCAGTCCACGCCAGGCTGTGGGTTTGATTGCAAAGCCTTCTCGACGCCACTCACGTCCATTCCAGTCAGCAAACAGCACAAACGGCCAGGTCATTGTGATAACTTCATAACTGCCTGTTCGTGCAGGGGGAGTATCATCATCATACCAATCAGTCAGAGTAGGCTCCTCCGCAGCGTCCTCAGGAACGCCTGGCATTTCCGCAATCAATTCGTCAAGTTCTGCTGCCAACTGTTGATCAGTTTTTTCTTGTGACTCTTGTGCCATGTCTGAAAATACTTCACCAGTGGTTTCATTGGTCATGATCAAGGGACCATGAAACCAGTATTCAGTATCATCATTGCTCCAGCCAAGATTTTCCAGTCCATCCGAGAAATCCCAGGCAGCTTCAATCTGCTCACGTTCTGCGGAACTCATGTCCTCAGGAAATGTCCAGTCACTCCAGCAACCATCGTCCAGGCTGTACAGTTCCCAGTCATAGCCGTAGAGTTCATAGCCGTCTGGGTTGGCAAGATCAACATCGGGCATTTCATCACTTTCGCAATAGAATGTGCCCCAACGATAACCTTCCTCCTTGCTGATTGTCACTCCATCCTTGTACCAGAGCTGTTTTTCAACAGCTGACTTTTTGTAATGTGTTGATAATCTCCAGACGGTCATGATTATTTTCTTTCACCAAATAGTTGTAACAAGTTTAGGAACAGATTGATAAAATCCATGTACAAGGTCAACGCACCGCTAACTTCGGCAGCAGGTGTTGTATCTACACTTAGCTCTTCACGAATACGTTGTGTGTCATAGGCAGTCAATCCCAGGAAGATGATAATAGCCAAGGCACTGATAACCATTTGCATAACAGTACTGCCAATAAAGATGTTTACAATACTGGCAATCACAATAGCAATTAGGCCAACAAACATCATTCGACCCATTGAGCTTAGATCTTTTTTGGTAAAATAACCGTATCCGCTCATTACACCAAACAAGATTGCCGCACCCATGAATGCACTAACAATTGAACCCATGTTGAATACAGCAAAGATCATGGAAAAGCTCAGACCCATCAATGCTGCAAATCCATGTAGACATAATTGTGCCGTAGTTTTACTGGGGCTATTACCCAACACATAGCTGACGCCAAAAATTGCGGCTAGTGGTGCAAAAATCACAATCCACTTTAGTACACCTGTAAAAAAGAATTGCAGCAACTCCGGACTGGTGCCCACAAAGTAACTGACCAACATGGATACAACAACTGCAAGACTCATGTGTCCGTACACACGGCCCATTGCTGAGTTGATTTCGCTGGCAGAACGATATGTCATTCCGCCTGTGTAAGTTGTGTCAAACATAGTATTCTCCTTAAACGTCCAGATCCATCTCGCCGGCTTCTTTCACAAGAGCCAGAACTTCATCCAGTGTGTTACACAAGATCTTGGCAGTGACATAGTCGCCCTTCTTGTTGCGTCCACCTGCTTCTACCATGAAACCATTGTCGTACATATTGATCGTGAACGACTCATTTACCTTGATCAGCTTGTCGCTGATTTTACTTACTGTTTTTGCTGTTGCCATTTGATTTCTCCTAAAAAATTACTATTCATGATTGATTAAATAATGCGTCCAGTCACAGCATACACCAACTGATCCAATGGTGCATCATAGTTTTTACCGTTGCGTCGAAGCATCCAGATTTGTTCCACTAGCTCTTTGGCATTATACGGACCAGTGCTCAGGGGCAAGGCGTCACGACTTTCTAGTTCTTCAATCAGATCCTCTGTTTCAAACTCTCCAAGATCAACATCAACTTCAACTTCTGTGTAAACTGTTTTGTGCATGATTTTTCCTAAAAATTAATATTCATGATTGACCCGGCTATGCCATCCTGTCTACGTTTTGTCCCGCACGGTTCATTCTACGATTCATTTCAATTCTTGCTTGTTCATCAACCTTGGCATCGGCCTGCACCCGTCGTTCTTCTAGTCTAAGTTCTTCGTGACGCCGATCCACTTTTTTGACTTCCATCTGTCGATACACTTCTGCATTTTGTGCAGTTACCCTGCTGACTTCTGTCATAGTTTTTCTCCTGGTTCAAATCCACGAAAGCGTACAAAGCGTGGAAATCTCAATGAGTATGATCCGTCTTGGTTTTGTGTGACTGCGTCAGCTTCGACTTCAACCACGTCACCAAGTAGCTGATCCCGACTGGTCCAATACTCATCACGAAGAGTATCGCTAAACCCAGTGCCAACATTAACGCAAATTCTACGGTCATCATCAACTCCTTCACAAATTATAGCACCTAACCGGCCTGTATTGCGACCGGTACCTTCTTCAAAGCCCACAATATTAAGATCAACTGTGATTGTGGGTTTCCATTTCATCCAAAAGCTAGATCTCTTGCACTCGTATGGTGCGCTGAGATCCTTGATCATGATTCCTTCGAATCCGTTGGCCACAGCATCCTGGGCATATCGATTCATGATGTCATGACCTTCAGCTGTGTCCAGATCCACCGTGATACCGTCCATGAGACGCAGACAATCTGTAGCATCAAATCGTTCTCGAGATCCTGTTAAAATATCAAGTCTCTTGCACTGTTGTGCATTATAGTGTCCTTCTTGAAAACTGTCAAGTGGAATAATATCAAACACATGATACACCATGTCCGTGGTTTTGGCATTTGTTTTGCGTTGTGCTTGCCGCATGAGTTGTTGAAAACTGGCACCCACAATCTCACCATCCAGCACATATCGTCCACCAAATGCACCAATTGATTTGCGGTTGGCAGCAATGGCGTCGGCCACATGCGGGAAGTTTTCAAACACCTTGCCATTACGGCTGTACAGTGTAACGCTGGCACCTTGCACCACTGCTAGTACTCGTACACCGTCCAGTTTGACTTCCAGACGTTTGATGCCTTTCATCTTGGCCGGACGATCAGTTGAGTCCTGTGCCAGCTGGCAAGTAAAGGTAGGTATCTTCCAGGAAGTTTTGCTCAGAACCTTGTTGAGTGTTTTTTCACTGATACCGCAGCGCAGATCCTTGATCAACACTCGTCGGCACAAGCCATTCCACTGTTCAGAGTCAAACAGCTCGCTTACTTCTTCGATACGATCTCTAGCAGCATGGCCAGTTACTCCGCGAGTTCTCAAATTCTCACACAATCCCCAGAATATAGGCCAAGGATTAGGCCGTCCGGTTAGACCCTCAGTCTCCGGTACCTGACGAACATTGTACACATAGAAGGGATTGTATGCAAGATAGCAGTTGAACAAAAAACCCTGTGCGCCGGCACTGCCCAATTTTGACGCCATCAAGGCTTTTTCAATCACTCGTTCTTTGTGCAAGCGGCTGTCGCTGGATTCAAGGTCGTGAACCCAGTCAGCTACCACCACGTGTTTCCAAAACTCATTGTTGTCAAAGTCAATGTCATGCATTATTTAATTCTCCTGTGACTTAGTCAATGCACATACTAATAGAAATTGTTCATAGGCTGCTCGAACACTGGCATGTGTCATTAACTTGTCAGCTTCTGTCTGCATGGCACGAACACCTGCTTCAGCAATGTCGTGAATACTGGCACCATTCAAGGTGCAAAGTTCATCTCCAAACTCCTTGGCCAGTTTCTTCCAGGCTCGTTGCTGTCCGGGTGTGATAGGTGTGCGAGCCGGCCGCATCTCGCTGGCTTTGTTCAGCGCCTTGCGAATTTCATCTTCAGCCACACGCCCTGCAGCAATCATGGCCGCATAGTCAGGATCCACATTGTAACGAGTAGTTGTTCCGCCGGGGTAACTCATAATTAAATGATTACCTTTGGGCAAAGCATCTGTCAAGTTACTGTTGTATTCACTCACAGGAACATATCTGCGACCACGTTTTTCGTAGTAGATCTTTTTCATGCTGTTACCAACTTGAATTGTAAAAAACTTTTAGTCCCAAAAACACTTCTGCTTTGGCTGCTCGAACAAACGCAAGATCACTTGCTCGATACTCGTCGTCGCTGTCCTGCCCAAAAAAGAATCCGCTAGTGGCAGGCAATTGTTTGTGTGTGATTGCACGTTCCAGAGCTTCAAGGTCGTCCCAGGTCAGTTCCAGTTCGTCACCGTTGAACTCACCTTCGTTGCCTTTTTCAATCCACAAGCAATGCATCCAGCCATGCAGGTTAGGATGTTTACGCCAGTAGGCAATCTCACGCTGTCCAGTGTTGTCATCTGCTGCTGCCTTGGCGGCAGCATAAGCATACATGTCTAGTCCCATTACATTACCTTTCTAATTGCAGCCATTGCTTCGGGGAAACGTTTCATGGTGTCAGTTGCACTGTCCAGCTCAAGCAGGGCAGCTTGTTCCAGCAAGCTGATGGCATAGGCCACATCTTCTGCGCCCACTGCTACCATCCAGTCCTGAATTTCTTCTGGGGTTTTTAGATTCATAACAATGGTCATGTCTGCCACTTGGTACTGGTTGAATCCCAATTGAGCAAAGTCGATTTTGCGATTGGTCATGTTACCTAACTCCAAATACTGCTGCCATCAAGGCGTCAACTTCTGCTTGAGTAACTACCACTGGTTCAGTGCGACGAACACGAGCAGGTTTTACTGTCTTGACACGAATAGTTTTGGTGAGATGTTTTTTTGCAGTTTTAGCAGGGCGGAGTTTGACTGCCACTTCACCTGCCAAGGCTTCACGCACCGCATCAGTGTCGGCAAAGCCTGCTAGATTCTGCAGATAACACACAGCCCCAATCTTGTCCATTGCATTTGGCAACGGCACAATATTCACATCAGTGTCGCCCAGCTTGGCCAATTGCTTGCCCCGAGCTTCTGAGTTGGCAAAACGAACTTTAATAGTGCCTTTAAGAACGGAAGTACCAGCGAAAGTATAAAGCATTTAAGACTCCTTTTTGTGATTAAGCGTTAATTATAACAGATTGGCGAATATTGGTCAACCGTTTTGTTGTGTGTGTTTGCACTGGGCGCGGAATCTGAATCCTGAACAGGTGCAGCTCAAGTTGCCGTTTAGGCGTGTCACGGTATAAACATCACCCTTGCTGCCGGCCACAGTCCAGGTCTCGCCTGCAGGCGGTGTCACGTCAACCGAAACATTCCATTGGTCGGGCACAATTTTAAATCGGCGTCCACGGATGTCAATGCGCACGGGTGTACGGAATTTGTGTGCTGCTCCTGTGCCAAACTTCACATAGGCATACATCTTGCTTTTGGCATCGTCCATCAGGTACACATGGTTAGGAGCCGTGTCACCGGACCATTCGGTTGTTTCAGCAAACCATTTCATTTTGCAATCAGGCGCAGGCCTTCGTTCATGACTGTTTGCAGGGCCACCCGCTGTTCAGCAGTGAGTTCGTTGCGCTGTTTTGCGGCCAGCATGGATTCCAGGGATTCTAGTAGAAACCCGCTGACGCTGTGATCAATGCGATACTGTTCACAGATTGAGATAGCTTGAGTAACCGTCATGTGCTGCTCCTGTTTTGCTCTATGTGTGTATTATAGCATTTCGGGCAATATTGGTCAACCAGCCCAAAACAACCAACCACACAATCCATTCTACCACTGTAAATTTGCTGCGATAATAGCACAGCAACATCTTTCGTTTGAACTTTTCATAACGGGAGGCGGCTGGTTGCATGTGTGTATTATAGCAGCAAGGGCCGTATTGGGCAACCAAAAGAAAACCCGCCGAAGCGGGTTTTTGTTGTAGTGCGTTATACAGTGCGGAGTTTAGAAGTTGACTTCTAGGCCAGCACCAAATTTCTGTACATTGGTTGCGGAGTCTTCTTTGACATAACGTGCATGAACCAGAGTGTTCTTGCTGAGTGCATAAGATGCACCAACGTTGTAGGCCTTGACAGTGTCGTTCTCACCGTAGCCAGCCATCAAGGTCACTGCACCCATGGCCTGGTTAACACCAACTGATTTACCAGTAGTTGCTGCTCCAGATACTTTGTCTTCGGAATACATTGCAAATACTTTTGTACCGGATGCCAGAGCTAATCTAGCACCAATCACACCCGAGTGGCTGTTGGTACCAGTGATCAAGCGAGCAGCAGTTGCACTCACAGGACCCACAGTGTATTCAACACTGCTGGCTTGTGATTCTGTAGTGCCGCCTGCAACTTCACCATTGGCAATTGCATACATGGCAGAGAGTCCGGCCACTGGCTTGGCAGTTACAAACACTGCATTTTGCAAACGTGAACCTTGTGCAGCATGGATAACTGCTGTGCTAGAACCAAAAGCATTTCCCATGGCGTCATAGTTGTCAAGTGTACGAGCAATGGTGTGTTTGTCACGACCCAGAGCCACGGAACCCAACTTGTTAGACAAGCCAACAATGGCAGTGCGGTCACCCAGTGTGGTTGCAGCAGGAGCGTCAGCACCGTAGCCAGTTTCAATCACGACACCAGCAGTGATGCCGCCAGCAAGTGCTTCTGTGGCCTTGATACCGAAACGGCTGGAATCGTTTGTCAACGCGGTCACACCTTCGGCAGTGCCGGTCTTGGTGTTTTCTTGGTACACACGAGCTTTACCGTAAACGGTAGCGTCAGCTTGTGCTAGGGAGGCGGCCAATGCTAGGGCCATTACTAAAGCATATTTCTTCATGAGGTTTTTCCTTAAAATTAATTTTTGTGCTATTCACACTAGTTACTTAGCGGAGTGTAATTCAGTCACTGTTATTTTACCACTAGATTAGCTGCTTCTGCATCAGTATAAGTGGATGGTATGAGATTTGCCTGCGGAATCACGCCCGCATACTCGCTGGGTATAGCAGTATCTTGACCAATTCCTACTCCGTTTAGCACCAAGAGATTGCGCCCTTCTCTCAGGCAGGCCACAATGGCTTGGCCGCCTTGTGTGGCAAGATCAGCCACTGTTTCGATAAATTGTGCAGGACCATCAGCTTCTGTGTTGGTTCCATAGCCGGGAAGACTTTGCACAAAACTCATGATTGGACCGCGACCCGATGCATCAAGATTGGGAATGTCTATACTAGCTAGAGCAAGATTGGTATTTTCTGAAACCAATTTTGCTCCCATTGTGTTGAAGTCAGAATTCAAAACGCTCGATTGTGTGGGATATGACGCGGATATGTTAGAAACCTGCGAGGTGGCATTGGCTATCAATTGTTGCAATGCAGAATCAGCATCAGCATATGTTCCAGCACCTGTGCCTGCGGGAATAGTAACTGGTCCAATAATAGCATTACCGTATACTCCGTTGACAGTATTTTGCATTCTGCCATAGGTGTCGGTCAACCCGGTCAGGATACCTGCACTAGTCATACTGTTGATTGTGGTTGTGACATTGCTGAGTACACTGGTGTAGTTGACACCGACCGCAGCCCCAAGAAGATCAGTAATCACCAGTGTTCCGTCAGGTCCAGTACCAGTGGCGTATGCACTGGAATAAAATGCAGCCACACTGGCAGGCACAGCCTGTTGCAGTGCAGATATGGATGGCAGGTCTCTAGTGGTCTGCATGTCAACAAATGCTGCGGCCAGTTGAGGCAACACAAGATTGTTTATATTTTTTATTTGTTGTAGTCCAACTTGTATGGCCTTGCAGGCCAGAGCCTGATCTGCTGGTATGATTCTAGCAAGTCTTTCGTAACTGATTATATTTAGAGTTCCCAGTGTCAACACATATCTTGGCAAGTAAATCAACAATTTTGAATTCACTGTACCTTGTGTGTTATCGTAGATGGCTCGCAACACCGATGTGGTGTCTTGATTGTAGGTGCGAACTGTGAGACTGGTAAGACTGTTGGGGAATATTTTTGCAGGATTCAAAAGGTCTGCCATGTTGTTTATATTCTTGGTAGTCACACCAAAAATAGCCAACACTTGTTCTAGATCAGTGCCTGTGACATTCAACATGCCTAGGTATGCCAGATGTTGCACACTGTCACTCGCATTGACATTGGGATCGGTAAGATTACCAATACTGGCTTCGTCAAGTCCGGCTTGAATCAAGATAGATCGAATGTTTGCTGTGAGGTTGGTCAGGGTGAGCAATTGCCGTAACAGTGCTGCCGGAGAACCAAAATTACCAAGATTGTCAAGATCAATCAATTGTCCCAGTGCTGCTAGGTCTAGACCAAATGTTCTCATGGCCAAGGTGGTGTCGCTGAGATTGCCAGTGATAAGACTGTTCATTGTGGTAAACGTTGATCCCAGATAGGTCTGACTGTTCACGCTGGTGTTGATAAATTCATTGGCAGTGGTTACATAACCTTGTGCTGCACCAAACACCTGCGCAAAAATAGCAACACTGCCGTTGCCAAGATAGCTGGTGCCTTGAGAAGTGATTATGCCAGTAAATCCAGCTGTGGAATTTGTGCCTAGAGACGCATAAGCACTGGGAGTGTTGTCGGCTAGTGCAGGCACAGTGTTTGCACAAAATGTAAACATGCTGGTCAGGGTATTTCCACTGATGTTGGCAGCAGCACTGTTGCCCACAGTGTTAAAAAATGGTGTCAGTAGCGATGTGTTGGTGTAGGCTGTTACCGCTGCGGTCCAGGTGTTGGCAACGGCTAGACCACCGTTGTTGCTCAACGTGGCTCCAGCAATCATCTGTAATGGTGTTAATATACTAGCCATTATGCTGCAAACACATTGTCACTGCCTTGAGCAACTGATGTGCAGCTGGCCAAGGGATCGCCTACTCTGGCTGCAGGTATACCATTTACAAAAACCGTTCTACTGCCCTGTGCAATTGGTGCAACGTGGCCACGACAAGGATTGCCTGGACGTAGATGCACAGTACTAGTGTCCCCTACTCGGGCTGCTGGTCTATTGTTGATAAACACATCTTTACTGCCAACGGCAATGGTGTATCCACTACAATGTGTAACTCCTCGGTCACCTTTTCTCGCTGCTGCGGGCATGTTCAATCTCCATAAGTTTTAAAAATCGACCGTGCCATTGTGCAATTTCATTGTGTTCCTCACTGGTGTGTGGTTCAGGTGGGATTTCAGGCAGAAATTCTATCACATGATCTAGATCGTCAGGGATATCTTTGTATTGGTCATACACAAAAAGCTCCGTGCCTTTCATGATTACAAATCTATGCCCCATACTGTATTTATGGATGTGAAATACTGGGCTGTTAACCCATTATCAATTTCTTTTCTGGTACCCGAATTCCAGTCAATGCTTCAATGTACTTCATCTTGACTGCATCATCTGTTAGTGCGTAGATTGCCACGTTGTTGATGTTTAGTTTGACTGGCTCATCTGCATCAGCAGTAAACATGCTGGGTACTAGTCCCAGGCCCTGGGGACCAGGTGCCACGCTGACCGGTGCACTGATTTCCAGCCAGTCTCCGTCGGCCCGTGTTAGTTTGGCAATGAGTTCTTCGCCTGAGTTCAATTTAAAAGTTACTGTGCTGCCTTCAAGATGTTTCATTCTGTCAATTTCTTTCTAAGTTCTGTAAATCCACCCACAAGTTCTTGATCCAAAAAGATCTGTGGTAATGTTCGAGCAGTTGGTACTGCTTCTAGTAGTTGTTCACGTGTCCAGTTCTGGCTCACGTTGCGTTCTTCATATTCAATGCCCTTTGATTCCAACAGTGCTTTTGCTTGAACGCAGTAAGGACAAGAGTCTTTTGACCACACAATTGCTTTCATTTGTTTCCTTATAAGTTGGGTAATAGATCGTAGTCCAACTGATCACTCATGACTCCGATAACATAGTTAGTGCTTTCAGACTCTTGCAGTGCAGTTTGTTTGTTTGATGTGTTCACATGTTTGTTGAACCAAGGAATGGGTGTGCTTCGAGGTGCAGGTTCCTGATACTTGATACCAATTTCCTTGAGTGCGCCCACGGCTGTGTAGTCCACAAAGTCTTTGAGAATGTTGGCGTTGAGTCCAATCACAGGTCCCTTGTTGAACAGGTAGTCTGCCCATGACTTTTCTTCACGGATCACGTCCAGATACAACTCATACACTTCGGCTTCGCACTCGACCTTGGCAGCAGCAAAGCGTGGATCTTCCTTGACCACTTGGTTGATCATGTAAGCAGTCCATTCCTTGTGCAGGATCTCGTCTTGTAGGATCAGGCTGATGATGTTGCCATTGCCCATGAAGATCTTGTTCTCTACCATGGCCAGGCTGGTGGCAAATGATACCATGAACCTGAATGCTTCCAGTGCATAGCTGGCATGCAAGGCCATGTAGATTGCTCTCACATGTTCTACTTCTTCCACAGGTTGGCCTAGTTCTTTAGCACAGTTGATTCTGTGTAGGTCATCATAGTATTTGCCCACACTGCTTGCCATGTCAATGATCTGTTGTGTGTCGTGGATGGTGTTGAACACATCCTTGGGCACATTGTAGATGTTGCGAATGATGTGACTGTAGCTTTTTGAATGAATGTTGGTTTCAAAGAATGTCCAGTTGTAGACCAATGCTTCTAGTTCTGGCAATGATACCACCGGCATGAAGATCTGACTGGGTCCACGACCTTGCAGGCTGTCCAAGGCTGTTTGACGTAGCAGGTTGCTGGTAAAGATATGCTTGACTGTTTCGCTAGCATCCTTGAAGTCATTTGAATCTTTGGTCAGGCTGACTTCTTCAGGTTGCCAAAAAAAGCCACGTGCTGTGGCTTCATAGTCTGCAATCTTTTTGTACTTGACTTCTTCAAAGCGTTGGATTGTAACAGGACCAGCAGGGTCCAGAAACATCTTGCGATTGAGATAGTCTGTTCGTGTTGTTAGGTTGTATTGTTGTTTTGACATTTTAATAATTCTCTGTTAGTCATTTTTTTCTTCAATGGTGTAAAACCAATCATCTCCTGCGGTCCACTTGCGTGTGCCATCTACTGTCCATAAATTTTGTGCGGCTTTAAAGTCTGGGAATTTGGTCACACCCGCAATCAAGCTCTGATCGTACCACAAGCATCGGTTGTTGGGTTGACAGGCAAACTGTCCATTTTCCAAACGCATAAAGTTAAAGCTCTTGTGTTCTTCGGCAACTTCAGTAAAGCCTGTGTCCACATCCATACCGTCGGCACAGAAGTCCACAGTGAACAGGTAGGTGCCGTAGTGCCATTCTCGATCTTTGCCCAGGAACTTAACGCCTAGATTACGCAGACCTATTTTTTCAATAATAGTAAAACGATAGCCCATGCAGTCCCAAAGTTGTAGAGTGTCAATGGGCAACGTGCCTGTGTAGTTTTCTTGCCACACATAGGCATGTATAGGCAGTTTGTCGTAGAGTGCTCCGTAATTGGGCAACAGACTTTCGATACGAAATACCTGTCCTCTCAGGGCTTTGATACTGACCCAGATGGCAGGTTCTAATTCTCCGTGACCCTTTTCAAAGTTGTAGAGGAATTCTCTTTTGATCCAACACTTGATGGGTGGTAATGATCCTACTATGTAACTCATTTGATATTTTCCTTGTTAAAGTTTACAGGCCAAACAATCCTCCTCACTCTCGTCAAAGTCAATCACTTCTAAAGGAGCATCTTCTGTGACGTTCTTGCTGCCTGTTTTGTTGATTAGGCTGTAGTAAAAAGTCTTTAGACCCCAGTGGTGTGACTGCATCAAGTTGCGAGCGATCAAGGTGGTTGGAACCTTACGGTCTGCAAAGTGTGCAGGATTGTAAAATGTGTTGGTACTAATACTCTGATCCACATAGGCAGCAATCACAGCCGCTGTCTTTAGATAGCCGTCGCAGTCTTTCTGTTCCCACATCAGCTGATATCGGTTCTTGAGTTTGTGATATTCTGGAACCACCTGTGTCAAACTGCCGGCTTTGGATTCTTTCACACTGATCAAGCTCATGGGCATTTCAATACCATTGGTTGAGTTGATTACCACACTACTGGATTCCACAGGAGCCACTGCCATTTGTGTGGCATTGCGTACTCCGTGCATTTTCATTTCTGAGCGCAGGGCTTCCCATGGCAGCTCAGGAGAGAAGTCTGCAAGTTCATTCACACCCTGAGCACGTAGTTCCCAGGGAAATGTGCCTTGGCCATAGCGTGTGTGATCACTACCGAGACACTTGCCACGTTCTCGGGCCAGCTCCACACTGGCTTCAGTTAGATAAAATGCCTGATGTTCCATCCAGGTCTTGACTTCACCTAGTGCATCCTTTTCACCATATTGCAAGCCACGCTTGGCGTGCCAGTATGCAAGGTTGGTGAGGCCAATTCCGAGCGGTCTGATTTCATCGTTGCTTAGTTTTGATTGAATTGATAAGAAATCTTGATAGTCCAATATATTATTGAGGCTTCTATGTAAAATGCGACAAGCGCGGCGCATATCTTCAGGGTTACGAAAGGCTCCCCAATTAATAGAACCAAGAGTGCATAAAGCGATGCGGCCATCAGCATCATCGAGGCGCTTAAAAGACTTAGTAGGTAAAAGTATTTCACAGCAAAGGTTACTCTGGTAAATGGTATGATACTCAGGATCAAATGGACCCTGCTTCATCACGTTGTCAATGAACACAAGATAGATACGGCCGGTGTCTGTGCGCTCTTTCAAGATGCCGCCCTTGAACACTTCTTCTGCACTCATGGTCTTGGTACGCAAGTCTTTGCGCTTTTCGTATTTGACATACAGTTCTTCAAACAGTTCAGTGTTGCTGTAGAATGCTTCGTACAGGTCTGGAACTTGATTGGGATCAAAAAATGTTATGTTTTCTTTGTTCTTGAATCGTCTCCAGAAGAAAGCACTTAGTACCACTCCATAGTCCATGTGTCTGACACGAGTTTCTTCTGTGCCTTGATTGTTCTTGAGCACAATAAGATCATCAAACTGATGATGCCAGATGGGATAGAACACTGTGGCTGATGCATTGCGAATGCCACCTTGACTACATGAACGCAGGTCGCCGAACCACTTCTTCAAGAACGGTATCATACCTGTGTGCATAATCTCACCACCACGGATGGGACTGCCCAGTGGACGTAGTCGTCCAATCTCTAGACCAATGCCTGCACGTTTGCTGGCATACTTGGCCATCATTTCGCCCGAAGCAAATATACTATCGAGGTCGTCATCGCTGCGTATAAGGACGCAACTCGAAAATTGTTTAGTAGGAGTCCCCAGCCCAGCCAAAACAGGAGTAGCAAGAGTAAAAAGACCATCACTTGCTGCATTGTAATATTCTTTGATATAGCGCATTCTCGCCGAGTTCGGTTCTTCTGAGTGAAATACAGTAGCGGCCGCGACCATGTATCTAATTTGTGGAGTTTCATAAGTTTGTCCTGTTGAACGATTTTTTACCAGATATTTTTCAATCAGCTGCTCAATGGCTGCATAGCTGTATTGTTCATCCTTGGCATGATCCAGCATGTCATTCATGCGGTTCCAGTCTGCTTCAGTGTACCACTCTAATAACTCGGGTGTGTACAGGCCTGTGGCCACATTGGTCTTCACAATGTCATACAGATGAGGAGGCGTGTAGGCGCCATAAACGTCTTTTCTCAACATACTAAGTCGTTGCTTGCCGGCCACAAACTGATAGTTGGTGTGTCCAACTCCAGGATTTGATTCTACATCAATCAAGTCAACAATGGCTCTGAGTGTGATACCATCAATTTCTCTGGTGGTAATGCCATCATAAAAATGCAATTGTGCCTTGATTTCTACCATGCTTTGACTAACGTCTGCAATGCCTGCGCATACTTTTGCAATCTGTGTCTGCCATTTTTCCAACGCTAGCGGCTCACGAAGGCCGTTGCGCTTTTGTACTGTGATTGTTTTCATTATTATTTAATTTGTTGTTTTATTTCTTGTAGCGAAACACTATGATGAACCTTGTAAGGTCCTGGGCTGATATTTAACACTTGTTCCGGCCCCCAATTCAATATATATTTCTTTTGGGCAACCAGGACTAAATTGTCACTATCGGTGTCTACCAAGTGAGAATCCTGCATTTCTGAATGGTCCAGCATAGCTATAGTATACATGATTCCTAGCCCGCGAGCAAGACCGCAGTACATGTTGTCGCTCAATAGTTGCCAGGGATCTGGCCAAGTGGGCTGATCATCCCAGTGCAAATGGTAAGCACGCCATGGAGCGCAAAACCACCAGGCGTTGATCAGATGCAGGGCTGATTCAGAATCAACCTGTGCGGCTTGAGCTCGGAGTTGTGACCAACTGTCAAGCCGTTGAGCAAAAGTGGGTAGCCACATCGCTTTTTATGCCAGGTGTGTTATTGAATATTGAATAGTACCGGCATTACCGGTATTGGTGGTGGATGCAGTCCAAGATACCACACTGGCTGTTTCGCTCACAGCAAATGTCACGCCCGGACCTGTGCCATTGTTTACACTGGTATCTTGTCCAGTTAATCCTGTGCCCGAGCTAGTGGTGCCTGCCACAATAAAATACACTCCGGTTTGAATGTCAACTGTTCTCACAATGGTATAATTGATTTGCACTGCACGAACTTTGGTAGCATCAAATGTGGTTATAACTTGACCAGCAGTGTTGTTGACCAAGGTCAGTGCTTGTCCTGTTTCTCTTACATAGGTACCTTGTTTGATTTGGTCAGCACTTTCATATGCAAGATTAACTCCGTGATTTATGTTGATTCGTGGATAGGTGGTGGCATAAACAGCAGTGCGTTCAAACATGTCACCTATGCTGACATTTTGTTCACCAAGAAAGTTGATTACTGCGGTGGCTGGACTTGTGGTTCCGTTGAAATGATTACCAACGTCATAGAACACATTGTAACCTGACGCATTAAGTCCAGTGTTGGCAGCAATCTTGATACCTTCAGCATAGACATTATCAAAGCTGTTGCCCAGGATGCGGAATCCTGTGGGGCCACCATTCACCGGAGCAGGGTCACCCAACAGCACACCTTGATACAATGTGTCAAATTGACTTTCAGTTACCACGCATCCTTGCGTCTCATTGGCAGTGTTGAATGCCCAGGTGGTACCTGTAAAGCTGCATCTACGGAACGTGATGTTGTTGCAGATCAAACTTAGAGTTGAGTCGAATCGCACACATGCCATGTCGTCGGCATCTGTGGTCAGATCAGCCTGCACTAGAGGTCCGCTGAAACCAACGTCGGTGAATGTACAAAAACTAGCATCCTGCACCAGGAAAACATCTGTGGTTTCCAACGAACGGAATCCTAGAGATGCAATTTCAATATTGGTAGGTGCCGTAGCACCATTGTTTCCAATATTCACACCTATCTGTTGTAGGCTGTCGCCAAACCGTGCCACGTATTCACTCAAGGTACTTGTAGGGCTTGACGTGTCCAGCGTGATAACACTAGAGTTTGCACCTTCGCCATAGAGTCTGGCATAAGGTGGAATCACAATTGATTCAGTAACCAAGTAAACGCCGGCTGGGAAGAACAACGAACGGCGAATTTGTGGATTGATTTCCCTACAGAACAACTGATACAATGCACGATTGATTGCTTCTGTATCGTCTGTAACGCCATCGCCTACTGCACCAAAATCCAGGACGCTGGCAAATTGATCCAACCAGTTTTGCAAACTCAAACTGACTGGACTGCCTGATGTAGCACCAGTTTGCACAGTGTATCCGGCAGCAGCACCTTGATAGGTGTATGCTCCATTTACCAACAGCAAATCTGAGAACTCTGTGAGAACTTCAGTATTGCCAACAACTGGAGCACCATCTTGAAGGGTGCCATTGCCGATGTATAATTTGCGTTCGTCAATGGCCCAGCCCAATTCTGCACCGGCCAATTGCGGCAGATTTTCTGCTAGACCTTTACGGTTTGTGATGCGACTAACTTGTACAATTGCCATATAAATCCTGATTCTGTGCTGTATTTAGCGTGTGGCGTAGTACTGTTCAACTCGCTTCATCCACTCATTGGTCCAGTGTACAAATTCTGCGCCTTCAATCACGTACTCAGTATATACGGGCTTGCCTAAGCTACCATCAGCCAGCACATCGGGCTGTTGAGCCATCAAAATAACGCCGCAGTCAATGGCGGTACCGTGGGTTTTGTTGTGTGCTGCTGCATACGCTGCCAATTGCACAAAATAATCATCAATCCATTCACGTTTTTTGGGCCGGTTGGTCTGTTTGAAATCCATGATAGCGGGCCGATTTTTCCACACACCCAAACAGTCTGTGGTGCCAGCATATAACCCACTATAATAAACAGGAACTTCTGCACCCCAGAATTCATTCACATGACACAAGCCTTGCAGAATAACTTCTGCGGCCATGAACCAGCTAGGATGTGCAAAAGGATTGCCGGGCAAGGGCTTCATGTCGTCATTCAACATGTAGTGCTCAAGGTACGCATGCATTCGGGTGCCACGGTTGGCTGCTTCTGTGGTAATTTCTTGTGCTTTTTGTTCGCCAACTCGTTTACGCCAGTTGGCCAAGACCTGACGCTTTTCTTCACTCTTGGTTCGATCCAGGATTGTGGTCACGCTAGGCACCTTGCTGCCGTCAGGCAAACAGTAGTGTCTTTTGCCGTCTATGGTTTCTCTATTGATGGGTGTGTAGTTATACCGTTTGACTATCATTGAGTTATCAAGTTGTTGAGTATATTTTGGATTTTCCAATACACTGTTGCTTTAGGAACAAATTCAAGATCTGACGTTGCATGTTTAAAATTGTGATCGCAAATAGATTGCAATTGATCTAACACTTGTTGTTGATCCATGGTACATAATTTTTTGACCTGATCAAATGCAGCCGTCCAACGTTGCTGATCATCTTCAATGTCATCGTAGCTTTCGTCAATTATACTATCGAATGTTTTAAAACCTTCATCTCGAATGAATTTCAGCATACCTTTTCCGGCAAACATCACAAACAACCTGCGACCGAGTAGGGCTTTGGCTGTTTTTTCTGTCAGCATATGAATACCATTTTCACATCCTGTTTCGCAAACAATACTATATGCAGTTCTGTTGAATAATTCTGTGGGCAGTATACAAGGCATTTGAACCAACATCCCGCGATATCTTATGTGTTGATTTAATCTTAGATAATCCATGTCGGGCAAAGGTTCAAAATCTGGTGCCCAGATAAATTCTAATCCTTGGTGCATCGGGACGGTTAGCGCATCTCCGGGCATGGGGCCCAGTACATGAACTATCTTGTGTTCAAGATTGTGTTGTTCAATTTGTTCTGCTACGAATGTACGATGGGGTTTTCGTGTTCCTAGCATTGCATCAAAATATTTAGGCTTTGGTGCATATGGCGTTAGTTTATCTCTCAATGCATCAGGAAAGTTTTTATAAAGTTCGGCAACTCTCCAGATATGATACTGCCATGGAATAACCTTGTTACTGTGCTCATCTACTGTTCCTGCCATGATCCAGTATAAATTGTCAAGGTCTTGAAACTCTAATTCTGTTATCATTGCCGGTACAAGTACTTCAGTTTCAATGGTAAAGACCAAATTGCTTATCTGGCTTAACAGTATAATTTTATCTTTTTCTCGTTGGTTGACTTGTGCAGGTGTAAGTTCGCCAGGTGATCTATGATCAACAACATTGAATGCTATTTTAATAGCAGCGGACGATTGCTGATATTGATCTATGTCTGTGTATATGTTGCATGGCAGCCAAAAGTTGAAATATTTAGGCCAGCATGGCAAGGCTTTCCAACCTCCTACAAAGACAGGAGATTCTGCGTGGTATGCATCTTGTATGTATATAGAAATCATTAGGTATTGTCAATCAAATGGGGCAATATTGCTTGTTGTACTTTCATACTCTAAAACTTTCTCCGCAACCACAGCGGTCGCGCTCGTTGGGATTGGAAAATTCAAACCCTTCATTGAGCCCTTGACGAACATAATCCACAGTCATACCATCAAGGTACACTTCGTGTTTTTTGTCTACCAGCACAGAAAAATCAGGCTGGGCATAATTTATGGTGGCATCATCACCAGTATAGGCATCAACATATTCCAACACATAGGCTAGGCCAGAACAACCAGTGGTTTTTACTGCTAGACGTATTCCTATGCCGCCACGCTTTTCTAGCAATCGTTTGATTTTGTTTCGGGCAGTGTCAGTGAACGAGATCATGCTTGCTACGGTAATCTTCCACAGCGGCCTTGATGGCGTCTTCGGCCAGGATCGAGCAATGAATCTTGACCGGGGGCAATGCAAGTTCTTGAGCAATTTCTGAATTTTTGATTGCCGAAGCAGCATCAAGAGTCATGCCCTTGACCATTTCAGTGATCAGCGAGCTTGAAGCGATTGCCGAGCCGCATCCGTAGGTCTTGAATTTTGCGTCTGTGATGATGCCATTTTCATCTACTTTGATTTGCAACTTCATCACGTCGCCACAAGCCGGGGCGCCAACCATTCCGGTACCTACGGTGTCATCGCCTTTTTCAAAGCTGCCGACGTTGCGGGGGTTTTCGTAGTGGTCAACTACTTTGTCTGAATAAGCCATACTGGTTCCTTTTGTTGAGTATACTACCAACAGGCTGACTAGTCAACCAGTTTGAATCAACCGAGATTACGGTCTTTGTTCATGGCTGATTTTGCAGCCTGTGCTACAATATTTTGTGCTTGATTTACCGGCATAGCGGTGGGTCCAGGTTGTTCGCCACCTTTGAATATCAATTCAGTGGCATCCGGCGACATGGGTTCTATTATGCCACTCAAGGGCGGTTGACCAACTAGGCTTTGCAAAGTATCAGGAGTAATATCAATCCCAATATTTTTAGCACGATTGATAAATGCCTGAACAGGCATCTGTAATTTTGCTGAAGTATCTGTGGCACGACCCACAGCAAATTGGGCCAAGGCCAGTAATTTGTCTGCGGTATTGTCTACAGCTACTTCATCAATTCGCATTATCTGCGCTCTCGTCCTAGAGACGCTGCAGGGCCAACGGCTGCTGCATCTAGTTCTTCTTCAGGAGAGGGTTCAGTCATGTTCACATCAATTTGTTCTTCGCCGGCTGGCGGAGGAGTAGCCATTTCGGCTCCGGGCATTTCGACAGGTCCTTGACCAGTTACCACACCAAGAGCTTGTTCCAGCTGTTGTTTGCTGCCTTGCAGATTCTGAACCAGGCCGGTCAATGCTGCTTGTGCATCATTGTTAAACTGAGCTGCTTGATCTGCGCCAATTTGATTTTTAATTGAATCTACCAAGGCTGGCAATTCTTTAAATTGCATCTCAGTGGTGTCTTCAATCATGCCTTGCATTTTGTCAACCATGTCTTGTGCAGCCAGTACCACTTGGGCTTGCTGAACTTCGCTTTCGCTGAGATAGTATCCATAAGTTTGAGCACGACGACGATGTTCTTGTACCGAGGTAGTGCTGCTGAGATTGGTAAGTTCGTTCTGCTTGTCGGTCACTTGTTTTTTCAGATCTTCAAGTTCTTTTTGTATCTGTGTTTTCTGGTCCATCTTTTCCTTGGCAGCCATGGCAGCAGCCTGTTGAGGATTTACTCCTGGTGCAGCGGCAGCGGCCATTTCATCTTCGTAGATTTGTTCTGCAAGTGCTTGTTCCATCATCATCAACTTCAGGTAAGCAGGGTCACGCTCACTGGAGTGACGTGCAGGACCGCTTCTGTGTTCAGATAATACCCCACGTACCTTGCGATACATGTTGTGCAGTTGATCGCGATTCATTGAGTCAAATTGAACTTGTTGATCAAAATGACTCTCGAATACCTTAGCGATCTGTTGTGTGGGGCGTGTTACGGCCAGTTCGTTTAGTTTCATTTGAGTTTCCTCGTAGTTGCCAGTATTTAGCCAAATTTATACATTTTGTCAACTCTTGTTCCAGCAGTTGACTTTGGTCTTGTCGGTAGGATACTTTGGTTATTACAGTTTCCCAGGCAGTTCCCGACATACGATCTGCAATGTTTTTACGGATGTAAATATCATTGCGCAATCGTGTGAGTGATTGATCTATCTCTTGTATTTGTCTAGCAAGATTAAAATAGTTTAATCTGTCGGCTATGCACCAGGCAAGGGCAGATTTAGTGGTGCTAAATTTGCCCACAGCATCGTCTCTTATGGAAACGTCAAATCCTTGATCTCTGGGCTGTATTGTGTATTTGCCAAAAGCACGGTATTTTTCTCCGTCTTCCACAATGACATTTTCCAGCAGATGAGGAAGTTCTCTTTCGGCCAGAGCGGCCAATTTGCGGCTGGCTTTCATTTGAATACGTAGTTTGATAACAACCAACCAACAGTGGCCAACAAGAACCCAATGGTTCCAAGGCCCCAGTTTATCAACTGATTGTTTCGATTGTCAACAATTTTATGCACCATGGCATGCACTTCTTCTACCATTTCTTTAAGTCGTCCAATGGAAGAATTGGCAGAATCTAGTTGCAGTTCTAGATGGCGATAACGTTCGGCGCAGAGCTCTACATGCGCTTCCAGGCTCTTCTTTTCGATTTCTGTTGTGTCCATGAATTATTTATGGCCTTTTGGATAGAACCAAATGTTTACGTCTGGTTGTAACAGTGCGGTCAGTTGTTGTTGAACATAGTTGATGATAGGGACTCCGCGGCATGCCTGTTTGAGTAGCCCCACTGGATCTTCATTGAGTCTAAACACATCATCAAACTCTGTTTCAAACTCAAATTCCCAACGACCGTTTTGCATTCGTATGTCAGATATACTCTGCGGCTGTGTGTAAAGTCCTATCAATTGCAATATGGTTTCCCAGTTGCGTTGTTGATTTCTACTGCTGTTCCAGGAATCAACATCTGTTATTGGTTGATTGGCTCGGTCCACAAACGGCAAGACGTTTGTTCGAAAATGTCCTGTAACACCAGTGGGTCTACAATCAAAATCAGTCAATACACAAATACTATATGCCATGAGGTATTTACGGCCAAAAAAAAGCCCCGGAAATAAACCAGGGCCTTGATTTTTTTACTACTATCTAAGATTAGACAGGAGCAAAGTTGCTAGCAGCAGTAGTGAATACTGCATTGCCGGCTGCTGAAGTCAATTCCAAGTTCTGACCACCGGATGCCACTGTAGCACTGGTATTAGCAGTGGTCAACAATGTAGCAGCAGTGTATGCGCCTGTTGGATAGATAGCCAAGTTCAACACTGTTGGTGCTGCTGGGCTAACTTGATACATAGCCACAGTGCCCTTGGTCTGAATAGCTTGCAACACATTGTTGATGTAGCCATTGACATTTGCCGATGTTGTCAACGCACCATTGGCCACCAAGCTGAAGAAATCCAGCTTAGGACCTTGGAAGTTGACTGAACCAGTTGCAGCAATGTTAGCTGTTCCGCCAATGTTGCCATTGGCTGTATCCATGTTGAATACTGGTTGATTCGTGCCGTTTGTTTTTGTAAAAATTGCCATTTGAAAATCTCCTAAAAAGTGGGCTACTTGCCCTACTCTTATTTATGAAATTGGCAAAAAATTACAATGTTGGTGGATTGTTTCGAGCTTTGTTTCTGGCTGTGAAATCAAAGCGATTTACTGCTTTACCATAGCCTGCAGGGGTTGCAAACACCCATCCTTCGTTGCCGGGCACCTGTGCATCCAGCTTGGTCAACAGGTCCAGTTTTAGATCATGCAGCAATTCAAACAACACAAAGGCAGCGGCCAGGGCTTGTTCATTGCTGGTAGGACTGCGCAGATATTGCAGAATGTTGTTGTACTTTTGCGGTGTCTGGGTCTGTTGCAGCCAGGCTAAGAATCCCGGCACAAGATCGCTGAAATTGCCGGTATAGGCTGCGTGATTTGGATCCACACGTTTGTTGATGTAGTCTATTGCCAGCTTGGCCAGATCAGTTATTTTCATGGCCCTCAATTCAGCAGGATTGAACAAGGTGTTCATGACTGCTTTGTTTTGACGCAACAGTGACTTGATTTGTTTGACAATGGGATCTGCTGTTTCCACAGGCTTGGCATAGATGGGTTCAATCAACAACAGGCCGGGCACAGGATTGAACTTGACTCTACTGAGTGGCTGCTTGGCCGCTCCTGCATCTTCGTACATGGTATGCACAGCAACACCAACTTGAGATCCTGAAATGTCCTTGCCCAGTTTGCTGGCAACTGGAATTCTGTATTCCACTGTGTTTGGTTTGAATTCCACAAGACCTGCGTTTATTTCCCAGGGCTTTTCGGGACTGTACAACAAGTCGCCTTTGACATAGCCACGAAAGTTTTCTGGAGTAGCAGCTTCCAAATATGGCCAGATGCTCTGATACACTGGTAACAGTGTTTGTACTCGAGTGGCCTGGTTGCCTTTGGCAGCAGCATTGGCATCACGCTGTGCCATGTGGTCTGCCACAGCATCGGTACTGGTAAACAGTCCATCGTAGCCAACTGCACCGAATCCTGCATCATCTGTGAGCACAAATTCTCCAGTTTCGGGCTTGCGGCCAAATACCACAGCAGGCTTTCCGTCCCATTTAACTGATCCTTGTTTGGGCTGTTTGTAAAAAGAATCCGCAATGGCCAGCGCACGGTCAACACCCGCGGTTCCTTGTCGGAACACATAGTCTTCCAGGTGCTCAATACCCTTGGCTTGGCCTCCCACCGCGGTGGGCTCTTGTTCGTATATCTGATACAAAGGCTTGGCTTCAATCAATTGCTGCATGCCTTGGTTTACTATTCTGTCCCGTAGTCTGGCCAAGAAGTTCACATCATTTTCTTTCACAGGCATTTCAGGTTCTTTTATACCTTCACGGGCTAGATATTCACGAAAGTCCGTGAGCTTGGTATCACGGTCAGGATCAGTTGCCAGCGCAGCATAAATTGATTCCACGTTCTTTAGCGCAGCCCGATCTTGAGTTCCGCCCAGCAATACCGCAGACACATAGTCCGGATCCTGACCACCCTGGACCAGTTGATTTGTGGTGCGACTGATCATGCCATTTGCACCCACCTTGAGGCCGGCCTGTTTGGCAATTGAACTCATTAGCACATTACGGTTCATGCCCTTGTAGGCCGATCCTTCTGATCCACCATAGTAGAATGTGCCCCAATCCAGGTTGGGAAAGAACATGAAGTCAGTCTGTACAAATCCTTTATTAGGATCTCCGCCGATGGGTGTTCTAAGATGTACTTCACCTGATTTACGAACCCATTCACGTGGGTCAAGTCCTTGACCGGTGGCCCATTGTGTCAGTGTGCCTGCTAGTTGTTCTTTGGTTGTTTCTGCAAGGTCCACTGCCAGGTCCAGATCGCCAGATGTGGCCTTGCGGCCTGTGCTGCCCAGCCAACGATCTTCAGGGAAGTTTACACCTGTAACTTGCTCTACCCAGGCAATGGTGGCTGCAACGTCGGCTTGATTGATACGTTGTGTTAGTGATTGGCCCTGTGCGTCTTTGAATACATTGCCGCCTTCGAAAATTTTCATCTTGATCCTGTTGAGTTTATGTGCTTGTTGGCGTTTTTCTAACGGTTCTGGCAAAACGTCCTGCATCCCGGGTGCGGATAGAATTCAGCAGTTTCCGAGTTAGATTTTCTGCTTGCTCAGGTGTGTATGTGGCGTCAATTTGCTCCAGCAAGTTGATGGCACTGGCTATGACATTGGATGCTCGACTCTCAATCACTAGATCGCGCTCACGCTCGATATACATGGAATCTAATTCTTCTAACAAACTGCGGGTGCGTTTTTGCATGATTTTTATTGCAGACCTTTGATATTATTTATCGGTTTTTGATTTTGACTAGAGTTAGTTAGATTTAAGTTTGGCATCTATTTCTAACCATATTGCTTCTCTTTCAGGATCATATGGAATCCATTGGGTTTGATTAATCAACAATTCTAATTTTTTTTGCAAATCTTGATCAACAGTGATAGCAATTTGTGGAATAATTTGTTCAATTAACCAATAGAAATGCACAATCGGGGACGGTTGTACTTGTGTCTGGCGTGTTGATCTAAATCGATTGTGCTGACTAAATGTGTCTGCTGACTCTGTGCTGGTATGAACTATTTGACAATCTAAATTACTGGCTGTTTGCGATACCAGTGCATGATATACTTGCTGTCTACGATTGTGTTGGTGTTGCTGTGCATAAATGTTGTGATAATTCCGAATCTCCTGAACTTTGCTAGCACTGCTCAACCACCATTTACGATTGTGTGAATCAATATTGACGTTAAAATAATACGTCGGATCGTTGGCAATAATATTCTGCCAGGAATTATCTTGAATCATTTTGTCAAATCTTTCTGCAGCAGACCATTGAAAAATTACTATACTGTCATGCATCTGATCTATTAGATCCACAAATCCTGAAACTAAAAATTCTGTGCCTGCTCCGATTCCTGCTGTGTTGATCACTTGGTATTGGGGTACCAGCGTTTGTAAAATCTGAGGCCATTCTGGCCATATATGTCCAGTTGCAAATCCGTCACCAAAACAAAAGATTTTTTTCATATCAAAATTTCTGATCAAAAGTGTTTAAATGTTGATCCACCATTTGCCATAACTGACAGGTGTTGACAGGATAACTATCATTATCAAACAGTTCTCCATCAAATATTCCAACGGATTTTGACAGCAAACTATTGATCAATGCCTGCAATATCTCATTACTGGAAAATTCAATATTTTTTCCTGCAATTGTAGCATGTGTTAGGTGTTTAGATTCTTTGTAATATTGCCATCCTTGATTTCTAGTTAAAAATTCTTCAGACAAATCACTTAGTTCTTGATCCGGCACAAATGTTATTTCTAAAAACTCAGCCAGGCGATACAGTTCATTGTAAAATTCCACTAGATCAAACAAACTTTCCATACTAAATTCAAAAACTGCTGTGTCGGACCAGCGCCAATTATCTGGCTGCTGATATCCATCAATTGTTGAATTAAATTTAGCATACCATTCGTTTCTGAGTTTGGCAGGACTATGTCTTACTGATTCTGGGGTGAGTTTTATTTTTTTTTCTAAAGGTATGTCGCCGGCTCGACTCATGACATTGATTTGATATATCCAGTTGGCCCAATCCTGACTAATGCTGATTCTAACTACCTTGGTCGGAGTATTTTGTGATATGGTAAACTCAGTATAGTGAGCAGCTTCCACTATCCTGTGCGCCATGTACCCAGTATTGTTACGAATTTGATGGCAAGAGCCGTGCTCAGTAAAAATGTTAGATACTCGTGGACCCTTGAATAGCCATGTATTAATTACATACTCTAAAAAGTGTCCGTGACTCCCAGAAAAAAAATCCAAGTATATCATTACGCAGATTTGATCTGCCCCAGCAACTGCTTGAGTTTGTTGCTTTGCACATCTGCTGTGACCTTACCACTCAAGGGATCATGACCTTCTCGTGGTCTAGGCTTTTCCCAGGGCTGCGACCCAGTGCCGCTGTCAGCAGGCGCGACTTGACTACGGGCCTTGATTGAGTCCATGATTGAACTTTGTGGTTTGTTGTGACCGTTTTCGTCTCCACCTTCATCAGTAATGCGCATGGTTTCAATGTTGTACTCCAGATCAATTTTTTGACCAACGCCGGTCGAGCTTCGAGATTTCATACACTGTATCTGATACTTGCCACGCTCCTTCATGGAGCGACTGGTAAAGATACCAAACACATTGTCTGCTGTGTTGATTTTACTGATACCACCACTAATGTGGCTGTGATCAAATTCCATTTCTTCCACTGCTGACCTGTTCAACTGACTGGCTGTTACCAACAACACACCCAGTTCTTTGGCTAGGTTACGCAATTCTTCACTCACATACTTGTCTTTCACAAACAAGTCGTTGGGGCTGACCTTGGCACTAACTGGCATCACCAAGTCAAGATAATCCACCATCACAAAGTCCACTTTAATACCGGTTTGAATTTGCACTTCTTTCAGGTATGCACGGATGTCATTCACATTGCTCTGTGCTGGCAAGCCTTTCACACGATACTGTCCGGATTTCTTGGCCACCATCTTGACCTTGAGTTCTGTTGAATCAATGTCACGGCGTATTTCTTTGGTGCTCATGTTTGTGAGCATGGCGTCTGTTCTCAAACTTGTGAGTTCTTCTGAAAGTTCCAGTGTGATGTACACACCGCTCATGCCCTGCTGCAACCAGTTCAAGGCAATGTTCATCATCACAAGACTTTTGCCTGATCCTGATCCACCTGCAAAGATGTTGAGTTCTCCACGACTGAATCCACCATACAGCAGTCGATCCATCTGTGGCCAACCTGTGCTTACTTGTCCACCTGAGTTGAAATACTTGTTGATCCTGGCTGCTGGATCTGCAAAGTAATCTGTGCCCATGTCCTTGGTCAAGCTGATCTGCACAGCATCCTTGATCAGTTTTTCCACAGGATCATAGTCGCCCTTTTCCAACAAGTCTGCTGCTTTTAAAATAGCACGTTCCAGTTCTTGACGCCGTGTGAATGCTTCAAACTCAGTCATGAACCAGTCATAGTGACCTTCGTTGAGATCAGGCACTGCATTCAACTTGATGCCGGTGGCCGCAGCAATCTGTGCTCGATCCGGCAGAGTCTTGAACTGTTCCGAGTGCTCCTTGATAAACGCTGCCGCGGTTCTTAGATTGCGATCAAAATTTTCTGGATTGTAGATGTTCTGCACCCGCACGTAGCTGGCAGCATCCTCCAGCATCATTTCTAGGAACAGTTTTTGTACATCAGTGCTGTAGTCTTTTAACAAGTTGTTTCTTTCGTAATTCAATTTTGATTCGGCTGGTTTCTCTAGCTTGCATGATAGTTATCAATGCGCCTAAACGCCCATATAGTTTGACAGCATCATTCACATCTTTCACACCCTCAGGCCAGGCAGGCATGCTCACTGCCCAGCCCAGTTGCACAGCACGATCCACCAGTTCCATGCCTGCTGCATCTTGGTCAGGTACCACTGTAATTTCTTGTCCAAGATTGCGAATCAATCTAGCTTGAGCATCACTTATGGTGTTGTGCATCAAGGCAACACCGCCAATGCTGAGTGCGTCAAAGATGCCTTCTGTCACGATCACCTGAGTCCAGTCTGGTCGCTGTAGATCTGTGCCAAACACATAGCCCGGCTGCATGTCATTTATGTAGCGTGGATTACGATCGTCTAGGAATCTAACAGTGTGTCCCACTATGCTGTTGTGATGTGTGAATGGTATGATGATCTGTTGACGACCAGGCCATGCACGTTCTATGGTTTCTTTCTGTGTCATTACAGGATAATCGTCGGGCACACATCTTGACCGTACATAGTCGCGATGCAGTCCTGTGCTACCAATCAGTTCAGCAAATGGTGGCAGGTCCCGTTCTTCAAACTTGATATCTGCTAGAATATCCACGGTGCGTTGTCTATCATCCAGTATGCCGTGTATGCTCCGGTGCCGCAGGCTTTCAAGATTCAACATTTCTATTTCACGTTCAGGCACACCCATCCAGCTCAAGAGCCTGCGGGCCTTGAAACTTACAGTACGGCCAAGGATAAAGCTAGCGGTGTAGTTGCAGTTGAAGCAGTGATAACTCCAACCTTGTTCTGATGTTTTGAGACCGCCGCGACTTCTGCGATCTGGTGTGTTACCATTGTGGTTACAACACACTGCATTAAAACTGATCCAGCCTGATGCACTAGATTTTCTCTTGGCAGGTAAGTATCCGAGAATGTCGAGCATTCTTACATTGTAACATCATCTATGGTAGAAATCAACTTTTCTGCAATCATTTTATGCCCTATTTCGTTGGGATGGCCTCCGGGCATGACCAGTTCTCGCTGTTGATTGTTAGGATGGTTACGAAACCACATGGTGGTAGAGAAATCTGGCCATATCTGGGTGGGCAGATCCAGTTTGACATCTTCGGGCATGATCTGGAACTGCATCATTTGAAGATTGCGTCTGGCAGCAATACCATCAAAACTCAGCAGGGTTTGTTGATAATTTAGTTTTGCAAGTTCAGAACAGTTGGTTAGTACCAGTTGTTGTTTGACCATGTTTCTAAATTCCTGCGGAACCACACTGCTGCCGTATTCTACCCAGGTCGAATGTATAAATCGATTCCAGGGAGGATCGTTGGCGTAACTCACATGATTGGGATTGTAAAAGCTCAGACGATCAGAGTCTGTGTGTCCGATCAAGACCAGGCACTGTTCTGGCTCGGGCTCATGATCCAACCACCATAAAAATGTCCACATGGAACTTTGCATGCTGCCTCCGGCAATTCCAAAGTTCTCCATGGGTACACCGTAGTGTTGTGCTACTAGCCCCAGGAAGTTGTGACTGTCACGATAGGCGTTGTTTTGATGCCAGCACGGGTGTGCATCTGAGTGTTGCCGTTGCAACTCAGGATCCAGCAACTCATCACCAAACATCCAGGAATCACCAAACCCTACAATTTTTTTAAATGTCATCTAACTAGTATACTTGTTACGGCTCCGGTATTGATGCTTATTGCAGCCACTTGATTGGTGGCCGGATTGAGTACATATCCTGTTCCGCCGTTAATAACATTTATGGCAGACACTGAGGTACCGGTAATTTCTGCTTCAGCAACAGCCCCAGCGCCAAGACCAATGATGTTGACTCTAGGTGGTGCTAGATACCCGTAACCACCTTGATTCACAGTGATGGAAGTGATCACACCATTTGCCCCATTTGCTGTGGCTGTGGCCAATTGAATTTGTGCTGTGCCCGGATAAGAGTCAAGACTTAGACGTAGCAAGGGATGATATCCAGGCACTGTGATGGGCTCTGTGCCGGTGCGATTGTAGTATTGATAGATGTCCGAAACATCTGTCCAGATTGATTCATAAGTTTGTGCTGCCTGTGCCTTGATGTTGCCAGTGAAGTGATCCATTTCCAACTGGAATGTGGTCAGGCTTGCACCTGTGGTTGACACAAAACTTGAGTATCTTTGAGGATTTGTATTGATGTTGCCTGGTGGTGGGTTGAGTGCCCAGTCAGGGTAATTGCCCTGCAACACAGGATTTATATACACCTCTGGACCATAAATGGTAGGAATGCTTAATAGACCGCTGGGCACAAACTGTGGCTGCACAGAATCCACAATGTCCACGTCAGCACGGGCCAGTGCCTGTGCATCCACAAACACTGCTTCAACTAGATCTCCGCTGGCACGTTCAATTGCATAGCTCGATGGTTCTGCAGGAAACTCTGTGGTTTCTGCAGCACTGAGTGTTACTTTGGCACGACCAAATTGAGCATTGATTATGACCATTTCTTTTTCAATCAGCTGCTGATTGCCAGCTAGATTGATCAGTCTAAACTTCAGTGCCGACCCTGTGATATTCACAGGTTTTTGATCTTGATTCACAAACTCAAACAAGATCACATTGTCAACACCTTTGTTGACAGTTAATTTTTTTGCATACACAGGATCCCACCTCCGGTCAAAATAAGCGCCGCTGGTATCTACTAATAAAATTCGTTGAACTTGCTGGTAAAGATAAACAGGGGTTGAATACATAGGACGCTCCAAACAATATTTACCTAAGGAGCCTTGGTATAAATATCCAAACTAATACTATATGGGCAAAGACTTATTTCAAAAACTAGCTGACAAATATCCGTTTATTACCTTGTGCGTTTACGCCAGCAATGAATATGTGGGTATTGTGCAAAACAGAGATGATGTTATCACTACCATCTATGACTTTGGAACTGTCAAAGATTCTGAACAAAAACGACGTTATCTTGATCTGGCCAATACCTGGTGGTGGGAAAGCAACAGAAGTATTCCTATTAACATATTCCTGCGTGGAGAATGGGATGAATTTCGCCTGTGCCTTCGCACATTTGTCAACAAAGATCTGGAAATCTTGCACGGCCCTGTGTGCAGCCTAAATGACATTGCCCGCAGAAAAGGCAAGAGAAAATCAATTACTCTTGTGAGACGCCTAGACTAATAGATTCATGTGCAAGGCTACTAGAGCTGCATATCCCACAGCATGTGCTTTTTTAAATGTGTATCCGCGGCTGGTATCACCGTCCCAGACTGAATCAAACACCACAGGCCAATCTAACCCCTGTAGGTGCGCCTTGCCCGGACGTATGATTGATATAAATGCAGCCATTCTGGGTATGCTGTCAGGTCTCATGGTTTCAAGTAAATGTCCATAATTGCCCACGTGAACCAATTGACGAACCCATTCAGGATCTTGCCATAATCTTGTCCACGGGGGTGTGGCTGCAAGCACAGCGTCATAATGCTCAGGACTCTGTATCAACTGATACACACTCATGTTCAAGAAGTCCAGTTTGAAGTAGCCACGAGATTCTGCTGACTCATAGTCTATAGCAGCACAGTGATTCACAGGATCTTGTGGAATGTCTGTGACATACACTCCTGAATTGTGGCGTCTAGGTCGCCCATCTGTAATCTGCCGTGCAGGCGTATGCTGAATCAGTTTCAGTATATGTTCGCGATTGGCAAAGTCAATGTCGATATCTGCGCTCATGTTACCATCCTGCTTGTTTCAAAATGTTCTTGGCATAGGCCTGATCCTGGGGTCTATCCTGAAATCTCTTTTGCCAGGCATCACTGTCAATGTAGGGCCATATCATGGCAATCTGTGTGGTGTCTAGTTCGCTTAGAAATTTCTGTCCGGATTCCGAATTGTAAATTACCCAGGCACTTATTCTACCTGCTGTCACAGCATAGCACAGCACATTGGCATTGCCGTATCTCATGCAATCATGTGCAGGGCTGGCGTTTTTTTCTGACCAGTCTATGCCGAACTCTATGGCTCTTGTGAGTGCATCATCCACTGCTTCAACTTTTAAATGATCCACTAGATATTCTGTGTACACCTTGTCACTGCACCAGTGATCAATCTTGCGATTGTTCTTCAACAGCCAGGCCATGAATCTTTCTGGATTGATCACTCGAGTGTTCACACAGTAATGCCCAAACTTCACAAACGCACGATAGTAACTGCTTTCACAAAAGGTATCGTGTGTTTTGTTTCTGGCTGATCCGGCCATGCTTTCATAAAAACGGATGTAGGCTTGAAATCCCAGTCTTGGACCGGGCTCGTTGCGCTCGCGTCTACGACGTTTGGGCTCACACATGTGCGCTTGAATAGAGGACTCTCTCACAAACTCTTTTTTGCAGTATTCGCACACATGGGTCATGCTGATTACTTTGTGGCGTTACCCGAGTCTCGGTTGTATGCGTCTAGTTCTTTTTGTGTGACCAGCTGTGCCATCACATCAATCTCGTCGTCCTTGTAGGTGGGGTATATTTCCATCAAGGCTTTACGCTTGGCACTGAGTCCTGCGACTTTTTTCTTGGGAGCAATCCAGGGATGCCGCATTGTGCCCATGCCCGGACTTACTGCGGTAGCGCACAACCATTGCAGTTTGGGATGGCGGCCTATGTCAAAAAAGTGCTTGTTGAGATAGTGGTTGCAGCTTTGCACATAGTATTCTTGCAGTTCCTGAGCACCGTCAACTGCTGAGCCCCAGCGCAGCATCAGAAACGTGGAGAATTTCTTGCGCTCGTCTGAGTCAAGTTCGTCGTAAAAGCCTCTGTTCTTGGCGTCCAATTGACGCATCTCGTTTGAAATGTGTAGTTTATCCATGAATTCTTTCAAATTGATATACCGGTACCTGTGCAGATTTTATAGTTAATTTAGGTAATGTGTGTTTGATCTGTAATGCATAACCAAGATTTTTCATAGCTGTTATTATAATATCTTCATCAATTGTTATCACAATTCCGCAAGTTTTTCTATTCGACACTGTGTGTCGCATGCCAGGATCATTCACTGATTCTGTGTGCCAGTTTAAAATTTGTCCAGGGTTGTCAAGCAAGATAGTCTGGGGATTGCACTGATTGACCAATTCTTCCAGCATCAACAACGGTGCATGACTATGATAAATTACTCCCATGACTATGGCCACATCTACTGGCCCAACTTGATTCAAATCATAATGCATGTCTCCAAGCAACACCTTGCATGATTTTAATTTGGGATTTGATCGAAGCTGATCAACTGACTGTTTTCTTGCTTCAATAAGGACAAGCTGTTGAGGCTGATGGTTCATGATGCGTTCACTTATCCATCCGTCAAACGGCCCAATTTCCACTACAGATTTATCTCTGCACACATGTAAAAAATTATCATCAATGTACTGCCAGGCATCCTGCCCCGGAACGTCAGCAACATTGACAAAATTCAAAGAATCACTCATGTGGTCTTGCTCAGTTGATAGATCATTATAGCACGTTCCAGGGCGTCTTGTAAAGTGGGATTGGTCCGGGCCGTTCGCCGAATTTCGCCCCACATTTTATCATCCATTATGTGATCATACAAGGGTCTACCATCACTGGTTCTAGGATCATGATCATGGCCCACCACTGTGCGCTCAAGTTCGCCCACACGTCTAGAGTACACCGTGCCGTTTACCCGCTCGTAGATCAAGGGCATACCAGGAACAAGGCTACCCATACTGATATCCGTACTGAACATGTGCCCAACGCAGGAATCGTTCTAGGCCCTCGCGGTCTTCAGGATAGCTTTCCAGATACAGTCTGGCCAGTCTATTGATTGTTACGAATACTTCAGGTTCTGTATAAGCCATATCTACCATGCTTTGTTGTAGTCCACAATTTCACAATTGCGGCTGACATCTTTTACAAAGTACACACAGTCAGGTTGTTCAGCATCGTTGATGGGTACACACAACATCTGTCCGTTCTTGAGTTTAGGTGCATACCAGGATACTTCTTGATAAACGTCGATGATCTCAATGGGCGGAAAACTGGGTCTAAAGCTGCTGAGAGGATTGAACTGGAACACATTGAAGCCGCGATCATTGATACTGGTCAAGGGCAACATCTCTAGATCACCTAGATCAGGTTCACCAATTAGAATCTGCCAGTCCACGGGCATTTTGATTCTGGCATCACCTATCTGCAGCACCAGAGCAGGTGCGCTGAAACTTTCTAAAAATATCAAAGGTATGTAGTGATAATCTGGATCTTGTGGATTGCTGTTGTCTAGAATGGCAAAACGCATGTCATCTACTTCGTCGGGTAAATGATCCAGGTCATAGGGTTTGTTGTCAAGGGTTAATATACGCATGATTTTATTATATACAGTTTGTTAACTGAAGTCAACCGTTGTGAGTATGTGAGCAACTTCGGTAGCCATTCGTTTCTGCCAGACAGGATCGTCGGTATGAAATCCTGGACTCATTTTAAAACCCTGGTAGGTGGCCAAATTGGTGCATTCATGCGGAGAAAATTCTCCCAGCAGATCTATGACTTCAGCACTTGATGGATATGGCAACACAGCCAGGTTGTTGAACAAACAGTTCAGGGAATAGGCAAAGGGCAGACCACGCAGTCGGCATTCTAACAACATACACCTGGCCTGAACACAGGCCTTGAATAACATCATCTGTTCATCTGCTGTGGCCTGATAATAATCCACTGCCAGTCGTTGGTCTGCGGTTAGATCCTGATGTGCATTGGTTGTCCAAATCCTTTTAGAGTAATCTTTGTTGACATCTAGTTTAAATTCAATTCTGTTGGGTATAGTAAATCCCAAGACCACAGCGTCCGGTTTTAACTTTAGTCCTTCAAAAAATTTCCAAGCGACTATGCCATTGCTGGATCCTGAAACAGCATGCATGAGGATCTCATACTCAGGTAACATTTCGCTCCAGTGTTGCCCTGGATAATTGGCATCAGGGCGCATGAAACTATCTCCCACTATCAACAACTTCTTTTTCATTTGATCTTCATCCACTCTAGTTTCTCTGCAGAGAATGGATAGTTGGCTTCCTTATAAAAGGCCTTGCGCTTGGTCAGGTGACGTTTGGCAAACTTGCAGGTGCTGGTGATATCCCAAATTTCCACATGATCCTTGTCTTCGGCTTTTCTAATACCACGCCCAATACTTTGTATAACTCTGACAAAGCTCTTGCCCGGTTCTACCAGCACAAGATTAAAGATGCGTGGTATGTTGATACCCACAGCAGCCACACCATAAGTGGCCACAATGATCTTGTCCGTGGCATCTGCTACCTGATTGTATTCGTCCTGTCGTGTTTTTGCCTTGGTAGAACCTGATACAAATACTGCTTTGTCTCCAAGCCGCTCTACCAGTTGCCGGCCACACTCAGTCCTATCCACCAGTACTAGAGTGTTGCCTGTTTCGTTTACCTTGCGTATCAGTTCAGCCATGGTGTCCAGTCGCCCAGACTCTTCCAGCAGGTACTTGAGCTCGCTTTGATAGTCCTTGTACTCCACATGGTCCACCAGTTGCACAATGTTCACATGGCACTGCGCAAGAACACCTGCGTCTTGCAAGGTGCTGGCACTGAGTCGACTGACCACTGGGCCCAGACTGACCAACAGGGCCTGGCTTTCAAACAGTTCTTTTGGCACTGTTCCGGTCAGTCCCCATCTTAAGGGAATCTGACTCATGGCTCCGGTCAGCAGAGTCTTGAGTGCGTCAGCCTTGGCCATGTGAACCTCGTCCACAATCACGCACACCACATCTTGTATAAACTCATGAATGGTTATTTCTGCTTCACCAGTCTTGGTCAGCTTCATCATGTTGTTGAGACTCTGCCAGGTGCATATGGTATGCTGACGATTGTATTCTTTACGATCGCCAAAATACACGCCCACATCCAGCCCCATGTTGATGTAGTCTGCCTCTGTTTGCGTTACCAGACTCTTGTTGGGCACAATCACAATGCTACGACCATAAGCACTGACTGCATCACTCAAGGCTGCTGTGATAATGGTCTTGCCTGCTCCGGTGGCCACTTCTTGTATGCACTGCGGGTTGGTCAGAAACTTGTTGATGATTTCCACTTGATAGTCACGCAGCACCATGGGCTGACCTGCTGCTGGATGGCTCTTGGGCCATAGCACATGATTGTAATGATTTTCAGATACTGCTGCAAAGTCAAATGTAGTGGTGTATTCACGTTGGTCATCCAGCACTGGACTGTAGTCAAACTTGTCAAGTATGGGCATGATCTCGGGCAAGAGATTTACATAAGTACTGCCACCCAACTGAAAGTAGGCAATCTTGCCGTCCCACCGACCCAGCCGTACAGCGGGCAGGTAACGTGCTGCTGGATTCTCATACTTGAAAGCCGTGACCAGAGCCTTGCGGCAATCCAGATCAAGTCCTTCTATCTTGATGTTGACTTCATCACGAATTACTATGGTGCATTGTTTCATTGTATCAGTATATACTTATTGCTGCAAGAAGTCAAAAAAACAGTCGCCTTTTTTAGGGGCGACTGTGAAATCTGGGCAGGAGCCAACCTAGTCCCAGAAAAACTATCTCATTGTGCTGGCTTCATGCAAGTTGTTTCTGCCATCAAGCGCCATTTTGCAGGAAAGCTCTTGACCAAGTCTGCCACTTTCAGCGCCATACGCAGGCTCATTTCACGCAGTCGATTCTGGTTGGAGTTCATGAACTCAATGATGTCGTCTTGCTGGCACTGCTCAAAGTCGTAGTCTGCAAATAACACGCCATCGCTGGCAATTTGTTTGATACGCAGAATCTTGTCACGCATGGTGTCCAGCGTCAAGTCTAAGTAATGGCAGCGACTCTGCAATGCATCCAGGTGATCCCGCAGTTTTTGCGATTTCATTTTGTCAAACTTCAAGTTGGTGATAAAGATCACACTGCCTTTGAATTCAAAACTGTCTGGGATGCCTTCGCGGCGCAGGCTCGAGCTTTCTGACAACCAAGAAATCTTGCGCTTCTTGCCTGAGTCCAAGGCGCCTTTCAGCAGGTTCAAGGCAACGTCATCCAACAAGATTGAGTCACAGTCATCAAACACCAGCACACAGTTTTCATCTGAGTATTTGTACAGAGTCTGATACAGGCCAATTGGAGTGGCTGAGCCTTTGACAACTTCTGCACGAAGTCGTTTGCCCGCCAGCTTGTCAAACATAGTGGCCTTGTCAATTTCCAATTCCACGCCAAAGCTCTTGCCCACGCCAGGAGGTCCCGACACAATCATGGCACGAATGTCGCCGGCTGTGGCAGCCTTGGTCATTTCTGTGAGAATTTCAAAACGCTCGCGAATTCGAGTCATTGCCTGCTCTTCAGTTTCTACATGTGTTGCAACTTCAATCTGCGGTGAATGTTCTGTCACAGGGTCTACTCCATTTACGTATTCAATATCAGAAATGTTATTTACACGAATGCGGATAGTGTCTGGGCAGTTGGGAAATGCCCCGTCATTTTGCACAGTCACATATCCACCCTTGACGCCAGTTTGAAATCCACTGACTAGTTTGAAAACGTTTCCGTTTACTTTTTTGTTACGATACTCACCACTAACGATTCGAATTGCACTCACGGTTGGCTCCTTTTTGTGCGTTAAAATAGTATTATAGCAGAATTGCGATTATTGGTCAACTCTTAGATCACACAGATGTCGTTTTGACCAAAATAGAACCAGCTACCTTCTGTTACAGATGCTGAGAATGGGCTCTCGTCGTAGCTGAATACAAGAAAAGCAGTCCGGGTAGACTTCTTGTAGCAAAGGTTACCGTTAGATCGAAACACTCGCCCTACTGGAACTTGTTTAAATGGTACTTTCATGTGTTGCTCCTGTTGCTGTTTAAGTATTAATTATAGCAGAACTCTGAATAAAGGTCAATCGAAGCAGGCTGTGTAAACTGCTTCACGCACAGCGGTGTCTGTAGCTTCGGAATAGACTTCTTCCAGTGCCAGTGCAGCCAACATGGCTTGCACAGTGGGCCAACTGAGTTGGCGTTGAAACTTCAGCAGCACAATGCTTTCTACTGCTTGGTTGCCCGCATCAGTAAACATTCCGTAATCATGAATCATATCGTTCCTATTTGCTGAGTATGTGTGTATTATAGCATTTCGGTGAATAAAGGTCAATCGTACTGTTTTCGCTCACCGGACTCTTGATTGTACTCATAGCCCCGGTAATACTCACGCATCTCTGCAATGGTCATATCTGGGCCTTCCACGCGAGGTGCATTGCCGGTACCATTGGGGTACTTGTGGGGATCTTGTGCTCGACCGTAGTAGCTGTCTGCTGAGCCGCGATCAAATGGGCTACCATGAGAGGCATTGTATGTGATGCCTTGAAATTCTACGGTCTGGATGGTATCAAGCATGTTTGCTCCTTGCTGTAGATGTGTGTATAGCAGAATGGCGAATAATGGGCAATCGATTGCCCATTATTCATTTAGGCTTCCACAGTGTCAAAAACTACGCCTTTAAACTGCTCGTAGTCGTAGAATGCCACAAGTGTTTGGCCGCTAAAGTACACTGTCATTCCTCCCAAGTCTTCGCTTGAGTCAAACAACAGCACACTTTCTTCCTCAAAACGATCTTGCAATTCTTCCATTTTGTCGTTGCCTGTGGCTTCAAAGCTCTGCATGGCTTCTGCTTCGTAGTTGTGTGTGTAGCTCTCAACTGATTCAATTTGCTGTTCTTGTGCATCTGTCAGCATGTGAGTTCCTTTTGTTGCTAAGTGTGTATTATAGCAAAACGGCAAATATTGGACAACCTCAAGAAAAAGCCCTGACTAGCAGGGCTGTTGAATTGTTGAATTGG
>NZ_JBBAKG010000032.1:0-39833 GCF_040403615.1 Haliscomenobacter sp.
ATCCAAAAACTTCCTACGCGAGAATGGGTCTTGATTAACAACTGACATCAACCCGCTTTGGATATTGGATATTGATTATTGGATATTGAAAAACTTGATTATTGGATATTGAAAAAAAATTCTGTTTGAAAGAAGCATTCCATTATTTTCTTCTGAACAAGCCATTCGGCTACCTGAGCCAATTCACGCCCGAAACGCCTGGCCAACTGACCCTGGCCGATCTGGGGCCGTTTCCACCCGATGTTTATCCTGTTGGTCGATTGGATCAAGACAGCGAAGGATTGTTGCTACTCAGCAATGATTCGCTGCTCAACATAAAATTACTCGATCCGCGTCATGCCCATTGGCGTACCTACTGGGTGCAAGTGGAAGGAGTCCCCACTGTAGCAGCTTTGCAGCAATTGCGCAACGGTGTAGACATTCGGATCAACAAAAAAACGCACCATACCCTGCCTGCTCGTGCCAAGTCCTTGACGCTGGAGGCACCTATTCCTGAACGCAATCCACCTATTCGTTTTCGGGCTAATATTCCTACGACCTGGATCGAAATCTCCTTGCAAGAAGGCAAAAACCGCCAAGTGCGGCGGATGTGCGCCAAAGTGGGTTTTCCGGTATTGCGCCTGCTCAGGGTGCAAATCGAAGAGCTGGCTTTGGGGGATTTACCCGTTGGCGCAATTAAGGAATGTACGCGTTCCGAGATTTATGCGCTGCTGAAACTCTAGGGCACTAGATTTATTTCCACACCACCGTGTATTTTTTGATCCCTCGCCCCATGGCTCCATTTTCTCCTTGCGCAATCACCTCAATACTGAAATTGCTCCAGTCGTCGGGTTGCAGGAAAGTAAAGTTGACTTTGCCCGTGGCGTCGGTCTCCAGGCTGGGATTCCAATACACCTGGGGACGAAAATAGGGTTGCGTTTTTTGAATACTGCTGTCCTTTGCGTCCAGCATTGGGAATGCTATTTGTTCTTGTAAACCACTAATTTTGAAGCGATCTGCTTCCTCCTTTGCTGGAATTTCAAGATCCGTGCGAGTTTGGATATTGACCACTCCGCTGCGGCCAATGGCCTTGAAATTGGCAAACAATTTTTCGGGTTGGTAATACAAATCGATCTTTTCAATCTGGCTGATTTTCAGTCGGGCCACAAAGTCTGCATCGCGGGTTACCTTGCCATTCACGATGAACATGGGGGTGCTGGGGTAAAAAGTGAGCGTGCCGGGGTTGTACATGCGGCCCTGGTAGCGATTGGTTTGCCGATCTAGCTTAAACGACAAGGCTGTCGATATCTCGCGGGCAAAAGTTGCCAGGTCTTCAAATGCTTCAAATTCAGCCATTACCAAACTGCGATCGGGTAGGAGAGGGGTTTTGCCCACGATTTGTGTGGCTGAATTCATTTGATTTTCTACCCTTGAGTACAGTTGATAGACTTTTTTGCGTTGTCGGCTCCATTCCAGGTATTTCAATATCCCGGGAGTATACAGCAGTGTGCTATTGGCAGTTGCCTTAAAGGGATTGAGCAGTTGTATTTCTATATCGGGATTGGGATGGCCCAAAAACTGGATGTTGCGCTGACCTGTGAAGGGGGGCATTTCTACAAATAATTCAGTTTGCTTGGGTGAGGTGTAGAGCATTTGCCAGTCTTCTGGAAAAAAAATACTGATCAGGTTTTGGCTTTGACTACCCGCTTCACCCAGGAGTTTGACCGGAATAAACAACTGATCACTCAAAGCATTGCTTGTTACTGCATTTCCTTGAATCAGGGTGTTTGCAGGGAAAACTGCCTCCCCGGCCAATGCCCAATCGTTGACCGCGATGGATAAGTCTGCTTTTATGGGTAGTCCATTGCGGTCTTTGACCTGAATGCTGGCTTGCACGGTTTCGCGGCTGTGGTATTGTTCTTTACCCAGTACAATGTCGATTTGTAGATCCTGGCTTAAAGTGGGGCCGGTAGCTACAGGTTCAGAAACCTTGAGCTCAGCAGGATTCAATTTTTCCAGGTCGTTGTAGATAGAAACGGGTACACTTGCCAGGATCACCGGCTGTTTGCTGGCCTTTTCCAAAGCCAAAAAAGCCAAGGAATATACCCCGGAAGCCACATCGAAGGGGATTTTAAAGCTGCCATTGACCTGAGTTTTTCCCATGGTGGGTAAAAAGAAGGTGCTAATTGGTGCACCATTTTTGCCAATGATGCCTACTTGTAGAGTAAACGCTTTTTCACGGGTTTCAATAGGAAGGTAGATTTTGAACCAAATCACCTCGCCACTTACATAGAACGACTTGTCGAGATGGACTAGGCAGGATGTTTCCTGGGGGTTTTGTGCCTTGGCTTCGGGCTGAATCAGCAACAAACTCCAGATGAATAGAAAAATGAATTTGAATGGCATAATTGCTTCTTTATTGTGACGCCAAAAATTACTTCCCGATTTTTTGCGTCATACTTAATCGATCCAAAAACTGGGTTTTGTCAATGTACTGCCGGTTTGCAACAAGCAGTTGTCGCAAATGGTAGGCCCAATGCGGGGTGTAGGTGGCTGTGGACAGTACTTGACTGGACTGCCCACCTGCTCGGGTTTTACGTAAATGCGCATGGTGTCTTGGGTGGTCGCGTAAAAGAAACCGAATACAGGCTCTTTGGGGTCAACAGCATTTTTGATGTTGGTTGCAATGGTTGCTGCTGGAGCCTCAAACATGTTGCCGGTTCGCTCCGCAAGGTTGCGCACCTGATCCCAGTATTGGAAGGCATTGTAGCTCAAGCTTTCCTGAATCAGGGTCAGGTAAAAACCTTCGGCAAAGCGGTGATCCAATAAGGCATCGGCAAGGGGGTGTTTATCCAAACGGTCTTGCTGGAAAGCGGCGCCGTCGTAAATGAAGATTTTTTCCAGACGCACAGGTTCGGTGTTGTAACAGATACGGGCTCGATCATCGGTCAGGCGGTACACCGCGGTCAGTTCCCAGCGCAGTTTTGCTTTTTCGGTTGAATTGGCTGCCTTTAAGGAGGTGTTGATCCAAAAACGCAGGTAAGCAGCAGTGCTGATGAAGCCTTTTTTGTTGGGCAAAGCCAGATCGAGCTGTTGATAACTGGTTTTCTCCAGTTTAGGAACCGGGATCATTTTTTCCACCCCGGATTCGTACTTGCGGCCATCGGGCAAAGTAACCCGGATGGAATAACCCTGGCCATTTTGTACCCGAAAAGTAGGATGATTGCCGGGGATCACCACGCGGTAAAGGCGCTTGGCGAATATTTCACTAAAATCAATGCTTGCTCCAGATTCACTTATCAGCGTAACTTTGGCCGAGCTGACATGCGTTTCCAGTTCGATCCCGTCGTAATCACCAATGCGTTGTACGGTGACTTCCGCTACCGCGGTACTGCCATTCACAATTTTGCCTTGAATGATCACCGCCTTGGTGTCAAAACGCTGGTTTTTGAGTTCTATCTCATCCAGGCAAGTAGTGCATACCAAAGCGAGGAGCAGCAACAATAGGCCATTTCTCATAAGGTTTCAAAATTGAAGGTGATGGAAGGAAACACGGTACCCAATACGGCAAGGCGATTGGCTTGTCCGGCGGTAAGTGGCGATTGGGTGAAATACACCGAAAATGCATTCCTGCGGGCATAGGCATTGTAAAGCGAAACCGTCCAACTGGTTTTGAATTTGCTGTTTTTGCGGTGGTCTTTCCCGATGGTATACGCCAAATCCAGGCGGTGGTAATCGGGAATCCGCAGCGCATTGCGGTCGGAATAAATGGGGATCAATACGCCGTTGGGGGTGCGGTAACTGCCTTGTGGCGCGGTGGTAGGCCGCCCGGTGCCATAGGTGAATTTTACGGTCAAAGTGTGCCGTTGGTTGTATTGGTAATTTAGTACCAGAGACAGGTCATGGGGTTTGTTGAAATTGCTGGGGTACCATTCGCCTCGATTGATGCCTGCGATTTGCCTTTCGGTACGTGAAAGGGTGTAACTCAGCAAACCATGCACCAGGCCGCTGTTTTTCTTGATGCTCAATTCCATCCCGTAAGCGCGGCCTTTTCCTTTCAGAATTTCGGTTTCAAGGTGTTCGTTTACGTTCAGGTTGGCAAAATCCTTGTAATCAAAAAGCTGGTCGATGGCCCGGCCATACACTTCCACCGAAGTTTCCCAGAGGTTGTCTTTGAAGTTTTGAAAATAGCCCAAAGAAACGTTGTGCGAGCGGGTCGGTTCAATGTATTGGGTGCTCAACTGATATTGACTGGTGGGGGTTGGCGAAGCCGAATTGAAAATCTGGTTGATGAATTGTGCGGTACGGCTGTAGCCCAACTTGACAGAAATGTCTTTCGAAAAGCGGTAACGGGCAGATACCCTCGGCTCAAGGCTTGTATAGGTTGCGATGGTTTTCCCTTTTGGGTAGAGGATGGTATCGGTGATTTCCTGCAAGTTGGGCAATTCCGGATTTTGATAGACAAACGCAGTTTTTGAGCCCAAAAATTGGTACAAACCAAAGCGAATCCCCCCGGAAATTTGCAAAGCCGGATCAGGTGACCAATCCGCATTGACAAAAGCTGCCGATTCGAGGCCCTGCTCTTTTTCCAGGGTTTTGGCAAAAACCTGCGAGAATTCCCCTGCTGGTTGCCTCGTTCCGGGTAAGGTAGCATAACCAATGGTGGAAAGCCCGGCATCAAATTGCAGGCCATCGCGCGGGATGAAAGTGAGCTGTTCTTTCAGGCTGAAAGATTGGATGTTGTTGTCGAGTCGAGAAGCATCGATGCCCGCATAATCGTGTTGAATACTCTCGTAATTGCTTAGAGTAGCAGAGAGTTTTGAAAACAATTTATTGGAGAAAATCCTCTTGTAAATGGCCTGCCCCATCAGGGTTTGGTAATCAAACCCGAATGCGTTGTTGTAGGCAAATTGATCTTTGCTGGCATAAGCGGCCAGAATGATGGTGTTCTTTTCATTGAATCGATGGGTGTACCGGAAGTTGGCGTCGTAAAAGAAGGCCGAACTGTTGCGCACTTCTACGTTTCTGGCCGAGCGCAGCACCCAGTCGGAGTAGGAAGAGCGAAATCCGGCAATGAACGAACTCTTTTTGGGAATGACTGGCCCCTCAATGGCGATGCGACTGCTCACGGGGCCAATGCCCCCCTTGATGCGCAGTTTTTCAAAATTCCCATCGCGCATTTCAACGTCCAATACCGAAGCCAGGCGGCCTCCGTATTGTGCTGGAATGATGCTCTTGTACAAGGTAACCCGGCTGAGGATATCGGAATGAAAGGAGCTAAAAAAGCCCAGCGCGTGGGAAGAATTAAAAAGGATGCCGTCGTCTTGCAACACCAGGTTTTGGTCTACTTCTCCGCCCCGCACATTGAAGCCCGTGGCGCCTTCACCAATGGAGCTAACTCCGGGAGACAGCAGCAGGCTTTTGATCACGTCCGTTTCCCCCAAAAAGGAAGGCAATTTGTTGATGCTTTTCAGATCGAGTCGAGTCAGACCAATTTGCACATTTTCTACGTTGGCATCTACTGCTTTTGCGCCTACAACCACTTCATCGAGGTTCACGGCAGCGCTTTCCATGCTGAGGGTAAGGGTGCCATCGCTGGCCAACTGAATGTCCTGGATCAGGTCTGCATTGCCGATGTATTGGATCAAGAGTTGGTGTTTGCCTACGGGAAGTTCGAGTTCGAAGCGGCCATCTTCGTTGGTAGCGCTGCCTCGGTTCTGGTCGATCACGCGGACGGAAGCGCCGATGACTGGCGTTTTGTCTTTTTGTTGCAGTACCAATCCACTCACTTTGGCTTGGCCGGAGGCTTTCAACTGGCGGATGTCCCCAATGTTGATGGTTTTTTTATTGGCACTGCTGTCGCGAATGGCGTTCAGGCCCCGTTCCAGCGCCAGGTAATAATCGGCGGCAAAGGTTTGATTGATGAATTCCCTGGTGGCAATGATTACAGCGTAATCGCGGTAAAAGAAAAAGCTATATGGGGTATCGGCCAATAATTTTTGCAGCGCTTCCTCCAGTCGCAGATCGTTGACCAAGAGAGAAAATGTGCCAACAGGCAAACTTTCGACCGGATAGTAAAAACGCAGGGGATAATTTTCCTCTAGGTATTGGAAGATGACAGGTAGCGGCTGCTGTTCGAGCGAGGCACGAATGCGCAGATCTGCCGCCTGGGTTTGTGCACAGGCATGATGGGTAACGCAACCAATCAGCCATATGGCCAGCAGGCATTGCAAAATGTGTGTTTTCATACTATCCGTTCAGGTTAGATTCCCGTTACAACGGGTCTGTTGGATAAAGATAAAAAACACTGCGGATAAATCAACACATAGCATATTCAATCCTTTTGAAAACCTCCGAACTCACGTTAAGTTACGCTCTGGTGAAGCGTCTTTTGCGCCACCAGCCGTATAGCCCACCAAACGCGCTGATCAGCAACAGAGGGAACAGGATATTCACCAGCTGCCACCATGATTTTTCGCTTTGGGCGCGGGTGGTGTCCAGCATGCGCAAGCGCACTTCTTTGCCACGGGCCGCGATGATGCCGTTTTTATCGAGGAGGTATTCCACCGCATTTTGCAAAAATTCCTTGTTGGCGTAAATGAAGTTTTCCACTTCGTTGTAGCCAAGAGGCACCACTTGATCGCGCATTTTGAGGTACTTGTTTTTGGCTATGTCCCCATCTGCTACCACGATTTGCCGGGTAGGTACGCTTTGGGTCTTGAACGTTTGGCCCAGTTGGGTCAGGCCGGTTTGCATCTCAGGAGTGATGCGGTTTTCGTACATCGAGGGGAAGATGCCTTCCATGGCCACCGACACCACTTGGGTACCTTTGTTGAATTTGTTGGGATCGATGTAACGCAAAAAATCAAGCCCCACCCGCACGGGTAAATACTGCAAGCGGGTGCGGGGGCTGGTGGTGAGCAAAACTGTTTTTTTCACTGGTGTTTTGGTACGCACTGCGGTATCGATGGTGCTGGCAAACAGCAAGTTGACGGGTGCTACCGACTTGGATACGGGGTGATCAGGGTTGGACAAGGTCAGGATGTGGTAGGGAAAAGCAATGTGCTGGCGCTGTTGACGGTCACCTTGCTTGCCAGTGGCTATCCAGATGGGCGAACATTGCAGGTCGAGTACCAGATCGGGTTGAATGCGAACGCCATAACGAAACAGCAGGTCATCGAGTTTAAGCTGGTAATCGCCGGGGATGTATTCGGGGTGGGCAAAAAGACTGTCTTTGTCCATGCGCACCATGTCCAGCAACCAGAGGATCTTGCCACCACTCATTACGTATTGGTCGATTTTGAATTTGTCTTTTTCGGAAAAAGCATTGAGCGGTTTAGCTACGATCAACGCCGAAATTTCAGGATTGATGTACGTAACGCTGTCCAGAAAAATGGTGCCAGTATTGCAAAATTTGCGCAAGGTGAGTTCAAAATCCTTGCGTTCATTGGGGCCAATCTCGCCATGCCCTACCGTGAACAGTACATTCGGTTTGCTGACTTGTTGCAATTTTTGGATGGCGTTGGCCAATTTGTATTCCAGGAGTGACACCGCATTGTTGAGCACCACGTCAGCTGATTGCGAAGGATCCTGGTTTTCCATGAGATTAACAGCCAGGCTGCGCCCTTTGTAGTTGACTACGGCATAGGGAAAAACAGGAGTTTCGTCGCGTTGGGCACCTTTCATTACTGTAAAAGACATGGGAAACATGCCTTCCTTGCGCAATTGCTCCATCCGGGCGTTGACTTCTGCGTCTTTGCCTTCCATGGGGTTATCAAAATCGTAATCTACCAGCGCAGATTGACTTCGAAAATCATCCAGCACATCGATGGCGGAAGACCGGAGGCGTTTCAACTCGGCGGGCAATTTGCCATCGAGCATGACTTTGACATACACGATTTCATCGAGGTTGCGCAGCAAATTCTTGGTGCCGTCGGTGAGTGTGAAGCGTTTTTCCTGGGTGAGGTCAAAGGTTCGGTACAAGGCAAAATTGCCCAGCCGTGCATTGGCCAGAATATTTAGAAAGACAACAATCCCTAAAAAAAGCCCCATTTGCAGGAGGGATTGCATTTTTTTGTTGTTGCTCATAATTACCATTTTCTTCTTTCCAGCGAAAACAAGGTCAAGGCCAGAAAGAGGATGCTTACAGAAAAAAAGTACACCAAATCACGGGTATCGACAATGCCACGACTGATCGAATTGTAATGGTAATCGATGCCCATTTTTTGAATCAAATCGTCGAGTCGGCCTGCAAATACTGGCAGTTTGCTGAAGTAGTAAAATCCGTAGTACAACATAAAGCACAGGAAGGTGGCCAACAAAAAAGCCAAAATCTGGTTGCTGCTCAGCGAAGAGGCGAAGATCCCCACCGCTGCAAAAATGGCTGCCAACAGGAAAAGTCCCAGGTATGACCCAAGGATGGCCCCTGCATCCAGATTGCCTTTGGGCAAACCGAGTTGATACACCGTGTAGTAATACAAAACCGTGGGTAAAATGGCAAAAAGTACCAACGCGAGTGCCGCAAAATACTTGCCCAAAATGATGTCGATTTCCCGCACGGGTTTGGTGGCCAAAAACTCGATCGTGCCGGTCTGTTGCTCTTCGGCCAGCAGCCGCATGGTGATGGCTGGGATCAGAAACATAAACACCAATGGAGCAGTATCAAACAAGGGCGCCAGGGTGGCAAACTTGTTTTCGAGGATACTGGAATCTGCGAATACAAACACAAACAACCCCAAAATCACCAAAAAAACGGCGATGGAGATGTATCCGATCAAGGAACTGAGAAAGGAGTTCACTTCTTTTTTAAAAATCGTCCACATAGGTTTATTTTAAGTAGAACGGGTTGCGCTCATTGTAGGCTTTGATCAGGCGGGGCAAAAATTCTGCCGTTTTTTCGGGGGTAAGTTCAGCGATGGCCCGCGGAAATTCCGGTCGGTCTTTGACCCATTGGCTTAAGTTTTCTTTGGAAAGGGGCGCAATTTCACCTGTTTCCAGGCGCAGCATTTTTTCCCGTACCACGGTGTCAACGTTTTTGATTTTGCCTTGCCGAAAAGGAATATTGGTTTGTGGAAAATAGGCTTTGATTTCTACCCAGCGGTCTACTTCTGTTTCGTAAGAAAAAAGCGAGATGTTGCCCACCAGCGTCAATTCTGCGAAAATGACCAATTTGCGGCGGGTACTGTCCGAAGGAATACGTATAAAAGGCCGGCCACTCCAGCACAAACCCCAAATGGAATCCATGTCCAGGGTATCGCCATCTTTTGGTTTTATCCATTCTACCTGCACTACTTTTTTCTCTTCGTTGACCACTGCCGAAAACTCAACGTTGACCATCGAATACTGCGGCTGATCGCTTTGAAACGCCTCCAGGGATTGGTAAATGCCGTCTTTAAACACGTAACTGGGTTTTACCGCCGTACGGTTTTGGCCGACAACGGTATTGCTCCAAAGCAGAATGACAAGAAATCCGATGTAAGTTATCGCTTTGTTCATTTGGATTTTGCGGTCAATTTTTGAAAAACATCTTCTACAGAATATGCTTCCTTGTGCATTTCGATCAGGGTCAATTTTTGGTCTACCGCAAAGCGGAATACATCGGGGCGAATATCAGCTTTGGCGTCGCTGGCCAATTGCCAAACGCCTTGGCCAATTTTTTTGACGGAATGAACCCCTTTGATTTTTTTGAGCAGTTCGGCCTTGATCTCTTCCAGAAAAGCCACGCTGACCATGGATTCTCCCTTGATGAGGTTGGGCAGTTCTTCGATGCGGTCGTCGGCAACAATTTTGCCGTTGTTGATGATGAGTACCCGGTTGCAAATCGCTTCCACTTCCTGCATGATATGGGTCGAAAAAATCAGGGTTTTTTCCTTGCCCAATTGTTTGATGAGGCTGCGGATTTCGACCAATTGGTTGGGGTCGAGGCCTGTAGTAGGTTCATCCAGGATCAGTACCTCGGGGTCGTGCAGCATGGCTTGTGCCAAACCTACCCGTTGGCGGTAACCTTTGGATAGTGCCCCGATGAGCTTGTTTTGTTCTTTTTCCAGTCCGGTAAGTCCGATCATGTCTTTGACGCGCTGCAAGGGTTGCTTCAGGCTGTGCAATCCTGCCACAAATTCCAGAAACTCCTTGACGTACATGTCTTTGTAAAGCGGGTTGTGCTCGGGCAGGTAGCCAATGCGTTGGCGGACTTCCAGGGGGGACTTACTGACATCAAAACCGCAGACTTCGGCACTTCCTGCGGTTTGGGGAATAAAGCCGGTAATGATTTTCATGGTGGTGGTTTTGCCCGCCCCATTTGGCCCTAAAAACCCCAGGATTTCCCCTTTGCCCGCTGTAAAAGACACCTGGTCAATGGCTTTTTGTTCACCGTACAATTTCGTCAAACCTTTGACTGTTACCGACATGCTTGTTTGTTTTTTTGGACTGTGCGCAAAACTAAGGAACGGAGATCACATAAAGATACTTTTAGACTGGAGTCTTTAATGATTTCCGTTTCCAAGAAAGAGTTGGCACGTGCTTCAACTATATTTTGAACTCGCTTCTAACGGAGAATTTTAAGGTTTAGGGTATCTTTCCGCAATTTTTTTTCATGTTTTTCATCTTTTAGGCCTGGTAAATGTCCGTTTGGCAACCTTTTTGATCCCTGAAGTGTAGCCTGGCGAACAGTTTTCCTGTAGAATGGCCGTTACCTTTGCATTGTTAATCATCAAAACACCTTAAATCATGTTTAAGCTTTCATTGTCAAATGTTTTGGCCGTAGTTGCCGCGATAATTTTATTGCAAACCCTGTTTTTCAAGTTTACTGCCCATCCGGATAGCGTATACATTTTTACCCAATTGGGACTGGAGCCCTATGGCCGCATCGGGATTGGCGTTGCAGAATTAATCACTGCATTTTTGTTGGTATGGCCACGTACCCGTGGTTTTGGAGCAGTGATCGGGTTGGGTGTGATCAGTGGTGCACTTTTTTTCCACATCACCAAATTGGGCATCAATGTCAACAATGATGGCGGTAAGCTTTTTGGTTTGGCCCTGGCTACTTTTGTATGTTGCTTGGTGCTCGTGTTTATCGAACGCAAGCAGTTGCCGATATTGAATAGGTTATAAGGAATAGTGGTCGTCATCCTGAAACGAACCAGGATGACGGCAATCATTTTATAATTCGATCACGGGTTTATTTTTGCTGAATTTAATGACATTAAGTTTTTTTAATTATTTTTGCGAAGTAAATACATACATGTATACCCAATTAAGACAAGCTCCATGGAATTCATTCAGCATATTTTCGGCGAAGATTTACAAGCTGCCTTCCTCATTGTACTCAACCTGATTTTGATCGAAAGCCTTCTTTCTGTAGACAATGCTGCAGTACTGGCCACTATGGTCATGGATTTGCCCAAAGAACAAAGAAACAAAGCTTTAAAATATGGTATTTTTGGCGCCTACTTTTTCCGTGGACTGTGTTTGATTTTTGCGGCCTGGCTTATTACAATCTGGTGGCTCAAACCCCTGGGAGGCTTGTATTTGTTGTACTTGACGTATGGCTATTTCAAGGGAAAGTCTACCCCTGATGATCCAAGTGACGATTACGTTGATAAAAAAAGCAATTGGCTCTATCGGGCTACCGTAGGGAGCTTTGGTATTTTTTGGGCTACGGTAGCATTGGTTGAATTGATGGATTTGGCCTTTTCTATTGACAATGTTTTTGCAGCAGTAGCCTTTACCGAAAATATTTATTTGATTTGTATTGGCGTGTTCATTGGCATTTTGGCGATGCGATTTGTGGCTCAGACTTTTGTAAAGCTGATGGAGCGATTTGAATTTTTAGAAACCATCGCCTTCATTGTCATTGGAGTACTTGGGCTTAAACTAACTGCTTCTTTGTATAGTCATTTGATGCCAAATTCTGCCTTGAATAAATTTATTGAAGGGGAAACGGCTGATTTGGTCATCTCCCTGTTTACGGTTGGGATTTTTATTCTGCCAATTCTGAGCTCCTACTACTTCAATTTCCCGGCAAGAGGAAACAAAGAATAATCGGTTTTCTTGTACAAGTCTGCTTTACAGATCAAGAATTGGCCATGGAAATGTACACCAAGCGTCCACCTGCTTCGGTTGACAGCAAAATTTTCTTGCCATCGGTTAATTCTACCATTCCTCCGATGGGGATTTCTTGTCCTTCCGTAACGTCCTTGAGTGAATTGAGTTTTTGATTGACCAGTACCCATTTCTGGTTGTGAAAAGTGAAATAGCCCACGGGTATTTTGTCTTCGGCATTCAAACGCTCGTTGCGAATGATGTTTCTATTGACGTGCCACTGAAACAAATATTGGTTGTGGTAAACCATCAAGCGGTGGTTTTCGGGTTTCCATACAGTGGGCTTGAATTCAAAATACAAGTCGAGCACAGGCAAGGTGCCAACGTGCTTGGTGCCACAAAATGGGCATTTGGGACTGACTGTATTGTCAAACACGTACCACTTTTCGTCACAAGCGGGGTTTGCACAAGGTTGCATCAAGTCGGTGGTTTTGAGCAAGGCTTGCTCCCACATATCGGCGGGGGGTCTTAGGGCTGGATTGTGCAAGCCATCAATGAATGCCTGGTCAAAAAGGGCTTTGAGGTAGGGGCCGGTAATGGTGTAGGGCAATTTGGATACATCTCCCCAAGGCAAATCCCATTTTGAAATTTGATTGAGTTTAGGGCGGTTGGAGGCATCGGTAGGATGTTCGATAAACAATGCTTTTTCACCCATGGAAAGCAAGTCATCCTTTTCGGTATCCAGATCATGAACTTTTCCGCCTTTTAGCGGATGTCTGCGCAGCAGGTACATGTACATCAACACCGCCAGGGCGTACAGATCCGTTTCTCTTTTGGGCAATTTTCGATTGGGGTCAGTTTTGCTCAAGTGCTTGGTAGCCAATACTTCTGGGGCAATGAAATCAGCCGTACCCACCACTTCGGGCGGGTATACGCCGTGCACTACGAGGCCGTCCAGGTCGATGATGCTGGCCGATTTGGTTACAGGGTCTACCAATACGTTGTTGTAGGACAAGTCCGAATGTGCCAGGCCCATCTGGTGCATTTTTTTTACGCCCCGAGCGATGTTGACGCATATTTGAAAATAACTCAACCAGTCACCGAGTTCAGAATTGTCTAGTTTTAGGGGAAAAAGTTTGTTTCTGAATTTGGAGGTAGCAAACCATTTCCCATTTTTTTCGCCACCTTTGATCAATTCATTGGCGGCGTAGCCTTTTTTGAAAAAAAACTTGGAGCTGTAAATTGGAACGATTACCCCGATGCGACCATTGAGTTCAACGACATCGGTAGGCCAACGGAAAATTTCATTGAGGTAGTAATCGCCAACCTCTCTGGTTTTGATTTGATTGAGGTAATCGGTGGTGATTTTTCTCAAGCGTTCTTTTTGATTGAAATCCAATTTTTCTCGAAAAAGAGCCACTACATAAGTGCGATCGGGGCTGAAATATACGTCCTTTACGCCTCCACGCTTCGGCTCACCATCGTCTACGTATTGGTAAGTATTGTTTGAGTTTGGGTTGACAGACTTGACGGTTACGATATTGCTCATGGCATTTTCCATTTAAAAAACGATTGCTAATGTTCGGTCATCGTGGTTGCCAATGCTCCAAAAATCCATCCATTTGGACAATTGGGCATCAATAGCAGGATTGCTTGCCGACAAATCAACGGAGGCTTCTTCGGGGTTGTTGCCTTCCAGATCCTTGATGAATTCGCGCCAATTTTCGATTTTTTCAAGATTTGCTTCTACCACAAACTTGGGGTCGTAGATGCCATCGGTGAGGAGCATGAGGTAAGCAAAATCGTCTACCAGTTTGAATTTGAAGCGCGTAGAAAACTTGTCGGATGAAAAAATTTCTGGCATCGTGATGAAGCGCGTTCCACCTCCGAACTCGCCTACATCCAACCAATTCATCATGGTAATTTCGCTCATCTCTGAATTGAGCAATGCAATAGGACAGTCTCCAACCCCAAACGAAAGGAATGCATATTTTTCCTCACATTTTTTGAAGAGGGTGAAGATCAAGGTAGAGTGCAGGTCTTTTAACTCACACTGGATTTCATTTGAAAAAGTAGCCAAACGATTGTGCGCAAACAACGCAGCTTGTGAAAGGTGCTGGTACACAAAAAGATTCAACTTGCGAATGGTGTCTTCGCCAGTGCCCAGCAAATAATGGTACAATAAGGCATCAAATTCCTCGGAATTGGCCAGGGTAAAAGTATGACCAAAATAATCCACAATGGCTTTGCACGCCAACTCAGATCCCTTGCGGGACAATTTTGCTGAACCCGCACCGTCGGCAACCGCTACCAGGCTCCAACCTGTATTGGGAAAATACTGGAAAGCATAGTCATCGTCGCGGAAGCTGCCTACATTGGCATGGGAGCGGCCACGTTTGGAAGCCACTACCAGGTGTTTGTCGTTGCCAATTGGCGCAAAGGTGGATGCATCATCGGATTTCCAGTAAGAATCGTGTGGATCACTGGGCAGGTTTTTCCAAAGAGACCTGGGGTCTGGATTGATGACCAGGGCGATTTTTTTTTCGTTCAAAATCGAATCCTCTGGCTCTCCATTGATCCTGAATTTCAAGAATATCTTTACATCTCCAGCTTTTTCTGGGATGCCGTGAATGATTTCCTGCTCATTGTTGTACCGGAGGCCAAGCTCTTCCAGTCCTTCCAACTCCGTAAATACGATATCATTCAAACCCCATTTGATGAAATCGAGCTTTGCTTCGTAGGGTTTGCCTACGGTACCGTTGGGTATAACCATATTCTTCTGCAAAACATCCTCAATTCTGTTCCTGATTAACCATTTGTCGGTGAGCATCTTTTGGGTTTTGTGGATTAAATTGACGGCATCTACAATAGATTCTTCGGCACAAAAACTGTCCAGCAGGCCTGTTTTGTTTGTGGCAACCTGGAGGTTTTTGGCTTCGAGTAATTTAACAACATATGCTTTAATGTCATTCATGTTTTACCCTTGAGTACGGTCTACGTTGAAGCCCCCTTCGCCAATTCCATACCTGCCCTGATTGCCACACCAGGGACAAGTGTTGACAGATTGGATATCGATGCAATGGATGTTGCCGCACTCGCACAGTGCAAAGGCCACCTGATTTCCACAGCAAGGGCAAGTTGGTGCGCCCATTAGTTTGTCGGTATGAATGCTTTGTTTGAGCCGAACTTCATCAGAAAGTTCAAAGTAGGTATTGTCTACCTGAAACGCACCTACCAATTTGTACATGGTGGTTTGGCCCCAGCCATTGCCCGTTTGCGCAACGAATTTGCGGTATTTCATTAAGTATGGGCGCTTGGTGTTTTGGCATTTTGCGGCCAGCACCACGTAGTTGTCGTCGATAAAATCGTTGGAATTGGGGCTTTTTTTAAGGTCAATTTTAGACAATGAACCGCCTTCCAATTCCGTAAGGTCAAAACTGTTGGGGTTTTGTTCTACCGCAATGCTGTTGGTTTTGATGGAGGCGGTTACCCACTTAAAAAACTCTTTGTAAGAGTTGGTCTTGTTGTCGTTGAAAAACAAGACGTTGTCGGTGAGTTGTCCTAAAAGCCCTACATCGGTTTGATCACCCAGGGCAACGGCTACCAAATTGACCGAGCGTTGCCAATTTTGTTGCCACTCAGCAATGGCTCCGCGCGTTTCGTCGGTAGGTACTCCGTCGGTAAACAAGAAAACGATGGGTTTCCAGTCTCCCTTTTGCTCCAGGGTGGTTTTAATGGTATTCTTTCTCAATTCAAACATTAATTGTCCCAAGCCATTGCCAAGAGAGGTGCCACTGCCGATGGGGAATTTTGGCGGATAAAAACTGAAAATTTCCTGCAGCGGGATCAGGGTTTTGGCTTGACCAGCAAATACGATAATCGAAACCCATACCGTTTCGAGGGCGAAGGGATCACTTTTGAGTTCTTTGATAATATTGGCCAAGCCTTCTTCAACTTGTTGAATAGGCTCTCCCACCATGGATTCTGAAACATCAATTAGAAAGTACACGGGAAAACGTCTGCTCATAATTTTAGGATCATCAACGTTGAAAAAGATTGATTATATCACGACAATAACTTCTGAAGGAGGTGCTGGCAAAGCTACGCTTTCGCCAGTGCCTTGGCTCTTATTGCCATTCTCAATGGTGTCAGATACCCATTTGAAAAATGTTTTGAGGGTTGTACTGTCACACGAATCCAGGTGAACCACCGTATCGGTTAGTTCCTTGAGCAAGGAGTCATCGGCAAGATGCCCCGCTGCGCAGCCTACGATGGCCCCAAAATCAATGCTTTTGATTTTGGGGATCATTTCGCGGTAAAGTTGAATATCTGAAGGCTTTCCATCTGTAAACAAAAAAAGCAGGGGCTTCCAATCCCCTTTTTGGGTGTCGCTCCCTTTGCGCACTTCGCTGTTTACTTTTTGGTAAACCACTTCCAGGCACTTCCCTGTATGGGTGGGGCCGCTTTGTGGACAGGTAATTTCAGGAAGTTGGAAACTCACCAGTTCCGTCAAAGGCGCTATTTCTTTTACTTCCCGATCAAAAGTAATGATGCTGATCCAGAGTGAATCCAATGCCTGGGCGTCCATGCGTAAAGTGCTGACCATGCCGCTGAGGGCGTTGTTCAACGCCTGAATTGGCTCACCGTACATTGAGCCGGAAGTATCCAATAAGAAATAAACAGGTAATCGCCTCATGTTGGAATGTTGTAATTGTTGCTGCCCGACGAATTGGAATTGTTGTTTTGATTGGGAAGATTGTAACCACTGTTTGCTGAAGTACTGCTGCTATTGACTGGATTGGCATTGGGCAGGTTGTACGGGTTGGCCGGATTGGTTGCCCCGGGTATTCGGTTGCCGTAGTTTGCTGCAATTTGATCCATGATTTCATGGGTCACATCCTTTCCACCTGAAAAGTTGGTGACCAAAGCTCCGATGCTATAAATTGGTCCCCAGGGGAATCCCCACCAACCCATAACCAGGGTCAGAATGGTGAATCCGATGTGCTTACTCACCGCACTCTCGTCAGGTTTGATAAAATATACGTCAGAAGATTGGCGGAAGGTCATCACTAAAATTGAGATGGCGTATTGGAAGATTACAAATTTTCCGCCCTGATCAACCAGATCCCTTACTTGATCAATGGTTAATCCGTCGATGTTTTTAATTTGAGCCATTTTGACTGGTTTTTTGGTTTAAAATTACACGACTAGGTTTAGTTCAGATGGGGGCGGAGGCAAGTCCTTGAGAACGGTAACTTCTGCGCCACTTTCTTCAACTTTTGTAGAGCTAACCCCGATAGAAGCTGTAACCCATTGAAAGAACTTTGAAATGCTATGGCTGTCTGCTGAGTCCAGGCTAATGACGTTGTCGGTGATTGCCTTGAGTACATTGACATCTGCGCCACTTCCAGCTCCACAGGCAATGGTAAAAGCCGTTTTGCACTGTTTGAATGCATTGAGGCCAACTTTCCAGTCATCGGTGGGCACCCCATCGGTCATGATGAATACAATGGGCTTCCAGTCCCCTTTTTTATCGAGGGTGGTTTTTTCGACTTCATTGTTGATGCGGTTGCTCAACAAGGTTAAGGCATCCCCTAAAGCAGTAGTGCCACTGGCTTTCAAATCAACCATTTGAAAACTGGCCAACTCGGTCAATGGGATAAGTTGTTGCGCCGCGCTGTCGAAAGTTATGATGCTGATAAAAGCAGTTTCAATGGCCTGAGGGTTTTGCCGAAGCGTACTGATCATTACTTGGACGCCATTTTTCACTGCTTCAATTGGCTCGCCATTCATTGATCCAGAAGTGTCTAACAATAGGTATACAGGAAGTCTCCTCATTGGGGTTATTTGTAAGATTTCATAATGCGGTGAATGGTTTGACCCAGGAAAGTATCGTCGGTTGGATCACCGATGGCATTGAATTTCCATTCAGTATCTTTTTTGTACAATTTACCCATGATGATTGCTTTTTTACCCGCAAATTGAGCTTCAGCAGATACATTGTAAGAAGCAAATTCTTCTTTGACATGGGTGGTGGTGCCTTCGTACATGCGGATTTTGGCATAGGGAATTTGGGAGAAATCCTCTTGGCCGGCATTGTTGAGAAAGAAGAAAATCTGAGTTACTTCTGCACTGATCTTCGACAAATCTACGGTAATGATTTCGTTGTCGAGACCATCGTCTCCACCTTGGTCGCCGGCGCGATCGTCTCCGGAGTGGCGCATGGCACCATCTGCCGTAATCAGTTTGCCAGCGGGGAGTCCAAATTTTTGCAAGACGTCAACCCGATAGAGGGGGGAGTACATGTGATCGCAGGGATCGCCATTGGCATTGAGCAAAATGCAACTTAAATCGAGGTCTACGTCTTGTACTTTCTTTGAAAGCCCCCAAAGCGATTTAGATTCGATTGCCCCCCAGTTTACGCCAACGCAAAAGTTGGTAAGGGTTGCTCCATTTGATTTTCTGAGGTCAATTCTTTGACCTTTGGTTAAATTAATTGCCATAATAGAATGTTTTAGCTGTATCTTTGAATGTATTCTTCGAGTCCACCTTTCATACCTGTGCCTACGGCTTCAAATTTCCAGGTGTCTTCTTTTTTATAAATGCAGCCAAATTCAATTGCCGTTTCGATTGAAAAATCTTCTTCCAATTCGTATTTCAGAATTTCGGTTTTGGTAGCAGCATCCAAAATTCGAATAAAGGAATTTCTGACCTGACCAAAGTTTTGACGGCGGCTCTCTGCATCGTGGATCGTTACGACCACGCAAATTTCTTTGATCCCTGCGTTAGCCTTTCCCAAATCAACAATGATTTCTTCATCATCTCCATCGCCATCTCCGGTACGGTTATCCCCAGTGTGTTCTACACAGCCATCTGGAGATTTCAGGTTGTTGTAAAATACGAAATATTCATCAGCCAACAGTTTTTGATTGTCTCCCAGTATGAAAATGGAAGCATCCAGGTCAAAATCTGTACCTGTAGTGTTGGCGTTGGTGTCCCAACCCAATCCGATGATAAATTTTGGGGCAGAAATATTTTGTCTTTGCCCTTTTTGGAGATTAATTGCCATATTGGAATTGTTTGTGTCGATTGGAAAATAAATGATCCTGGATGTATTGCAGGTTTTGTTCGTATGCCTCAATGGTATGGTAGCCATTGCCCAAGGCCAGATCGTACAATTGATTCATGAAATCAGCGGACTGTTTTTTGAGAAATGCCGCACAAGCCAGCGGCTCATAATTTAGAATAAACTTGACCACTCTGGTATTGAAAACAAAATTGCCACTACTGATAATGTCTTCCAGATCACCAATGGACTGAATGCAATGGTAGTTGAGAAAATTTTCAAATTTTGGATGGATGCTTTTATTGGTCAGTTCGGCGAAATAGAGCATGTAAAGATCATTGTCCAATTGGTACTCTTCTGCCATTCGCAGAATCATGCGTTCATGACTTCCGGTGATTTTTATATCATCCAGAAAAACGATGGTTTTGTTGGTCAGAAAATGCTTGTCGATGTGAAAATGATCGTTGCCGATCAGCTTTATTCTCTCTTCGGCACTGAGTGCGCCATAATCCTCCTTGTAGGTGATGTCGCGGTGAATTTTGGTTTCTTGCACAACGGGCAATTGCTGCAAAACCAGCCAGCGATTTAAGGTGGAAACAAAGTAGTTTTTTAGGGCAAAAGTTGCGGTTGGAATAAAAGAGTAAGGGCTTGAAACCACCACGATTTGCGGCTCCATCAGGAGCTGAGCATGGTAATTTTGGATGAATCCCTTTGCTAGGTCATGTCCAAATGCTTTGGCCACATCATTGTCGCCAAATTTAAACCGGCTGTAGTCGTCAGGGCTAAAGCCAAGTGCATGAGCCTGATCGATATTATGTAGGGAATAGTGGTGCTTCATCAATTGAGGAGTTTTGAAATCGGTATTGCATTGGAATTGATCAACAAATGATTGATTCCAAGTTGTTGCGCCCCTGCTGCATCTGCAATAGGATTGTCTCCGACGTGAAGAATGTCACTGGGCAGGCATTTAGTTCCCAATGATTCCACAGAATCGAGCAAAAGTTGAAAAAACTGCGGATTGGGCTTGGAATACCCTGTTTCATCTGAATACAACTGGAAATTCAGATAGGCATCTACGCCCAGGTTTTTAAGCACTTTGCGCAATGTTTGTCCTTTAATGAACCCCGTGTTGCTCAACAGGCTCATGGAGGCGTTTTCTTTTTCTTTTAGTTTCGTCAATACGTCCAGGGTTTCCGAACTGTAAAATACAGGTGGATATTCCAGAACCAGGTTTTCCATATCGTGGTACAATTGTTGAATATGGATATCGGACATACAACTTAGGTCGTAATTATTGATGGCGGCTATCACCATGAGGTACATTTCTTCCGCATCAATATTGTTGCCTACTTTCTCATTGATGGTATTGCAGGTGGTATCGATCTGACGAAAGATGTGCTCGATTTCTACAAGTGTTTTTTTGGCGAAGTTGAATTTTGAATGGAAAATTTTTGCTCTTTCTGTTTTGAATGAAGGATTTGATTTAATCAGGGTCATCCACAGATCAAAAGAGTAATGTTGGTACATTCTGAGAAATTGAGGTCATGAGGAAACGGAAGTCTATTTGATGATTTGGCCTTTGTAGTACTTTGCCAGAAAGAAGGCCAAATCTTCTTTGTAACCAATGCCTGAAGCCTCAAATTTCCATTTGCCATCCCGCAGGTACAACCTGCCGAATTCAACTGCAGTTTCAATCGAAAAATCTTCACCCAATTCATACTTGGCAACTTCATTCCCTGAATTGTCATCAACAATGCGGATGTACGAGTTTCTGACTTGCCCAAAGTTTTGCTTCCTTTGAATCGCTTCATGGATGGTAACTACAAATAAAATCTCCTGAATATGTGGATTAATTTTGCTTAGGTCCACCTGAATGGTTTCATCGTCGCCATCGGCACTGTTTCCTCCGGTTGGATCGTCACCGGTGTGGTGCAATGCCTGATCTGGAGAATCAGTGTTGCCATAAAAAACAAAATAAGCATCTTCGGGAATACCGCGATTGTGGTCAATCATGAATGCGGAGGCATCCAAATCAAAATCAGATCCTGTTCCTTCATTAGGATTCCACCCTAGGCCGACGCTTAATTTGGTCAATCCAATATCTATTTTTTGGCCTTTCTGTAAATTAATTGCCATACAGTGAACTTTAAAGTGCTAATTATTTAGTTTCAACATCGTAAAATTATAAAAGAGGACGAAAAAAAAATGGTAAACAAATAAAAAATAATCTAAAATTAATGTGGAGTATAAAATGCCCCCCTTTTATGGGGTTGTAAAATATTATTAATTTATTATCTTTGGAGGTAATTTTTTAACATACGTTCCATGAGATCTACACTGCTTATTTTCTCTCTTTTTCTGTTCGCCGTATCGGTCGTCGCTCAGGATGACCTTGGGGACAAAAAAGCCCAATTCAACCAGTCTATTGCTCAGGCTCAACAACTTATTGCTCAAGGGAATTATGCTCAAGCAGCTGAAATTGCGGAAGCCGCAGCAGCATCAGCCAGAGATTTTCACGATTTTTCCTACGATGCTACCGCATTAAATGTTTACGCCAAAGCACTTTACAGCATGGGTGCCAAACAGCGAAATAAAGCAATCGTCAATTTTGAAAAAAGCTTGCAATTGGCCAAAGGCAAAAGAATGGTTGACTTGCAACGGGATAACCTGGAATACCTTACCCTCATTGCCCGTGATCGGGGCAAAGACCGAGACATTAGAGAATACACCGACCAATTGAATGCGCTCAATGGGGTTACTGCCCCGTTGCCAAGTTCCAAAAGCCCCACGATTGTATTGGAAAATAAAGGTGCCCTTAAAGAAGAAAATGCCAAGCTGTACGAGCAAGTGGCAACCCTTTCTTCTGAATTGTCTAGTAGCCACCAGACGAAGTCTCAAAGTGAACGTTCGTTGCAGAAGTTTGTAGACATCATCAGCTCTCAACAAGCCGCGATCAAGGAGATGAACGAGAAGCAAGCCAAGGCGGCTTTGGTATTGATACAACAAAAGAAATTGGTAGACTCTTTGTCTTATTTGAAGTTTAAAGATTCCCTGGTGATTTCCTCCAATCTGGCTGCACTTAATCAAAAAGAGGCACAAATTAAGCTCAAACAAAGTGAACGCAACATGGTTTTGTTGTTTGCAGGACTCATTTTGCTCATTACGGTAGGGATCTACAATCGTTTTATCAACATCAAGCGCAACCACGCGGTATTGGAGGAAAAAAACAAAATCATTCAGGAAGAAAGACAGCGTTCAGAAAATCTGTTGCTCAATATTTTGCCTTCATCCATTGCGGAAGAGCTTAAAAAATATGGTCAGGCACCAACCCGTCGCTACGACAGCGTATCGGTCTTATTTGCCGATTTCAAGAACTTTACCTTGATTTCAGAAACCCTTACCCCGGAAGAATTGGTTTCAGAATTGGACTATTGCTTCAAAGGCTTTGATAAAATTGTTGGAAAATACAATCTGGAAAAAATCAAGACCATTGGCGATGCCTACATGTGTGCAGGTGGATTGCCCGATCCCTACCAGGCGCCTCCCATTAATGTCATCAAGGCGGCAATGGAAATGCAAAACTTCCTGCAAGAACACAAAAAGCAGCGATTGGCAGAAGGAAGACTTTTCTTTGAAGCGCGAATTGGTATCCATACCGGCCCGATTATTGCCGGGGTAGTGGGGGAAAAGAAATTTGCCTACGACATTTGGGGCGACACCGTAAACGTGGCCGCACGCATGGAGTCGAGTAGCGATGCCGGAAAAGTCAACATTTCTTCTTCGACTTACCATCTCATCAAGGATCAATTCAAGTGTGAGTACCGGGGTAAAATCAGCGTCAAAAACAAAGGCGAAGTAGACATGTACTGGGTAGAAAACTAAGATTTAGCCAGGAACTAAACTGCGTTTTTTTCGCTCCATTCCAATATGAAAAGGGCAAGCCGTGATTGGAACCTCGGTTTGCCCTTTTTTCCATGCCGGAGTATTGTAAAAATAATTGGGTGTAAGTATTTGATTTGACCATTGCTGGTGAAATACTTCGGTGCTTGAAGCCGACATTGGAGGCACAATCCAGGCCCAATCTGCTTGTACTTCCCGACCTGCCTTTTGCTCAATTGCCACAAAAGACATGAATTGATCAGCCGCAGTATGGTGGTCTACCATCGAAACACCTTGTAGCTGAAAAGAATGCAACACCGCCAGATTGAGCTCCAGCATGGCACGGTCTTTCCACAAATTCTTGGTTGAGCGGGTGTCGAGTTGCATACGCTCCGCGATGATGGGCAAAAGATTGTACCGCTGCACATCACCGAAATTTCGCGAAGCAATTTCGTTGACCATGTACCAACCATTGAACGGAGCGCAGAGGTAATGCAAGCCGCCAATTTCCAGAGCCATATCCGTGATGATGGGCACTGCATACCATTTCAGCTTCAATGCTTCGAACCAGTCCAACTCGGGATGGGTAATCTTTACCTCAAGCACCGAGGCTTTGGGCAGCTCAAACCATTTGGGTTGCTGGTCATTGATTTGAATCACCAATGGCAATACGTCGAATGCCGCCCCAGCTCCACGCCAACCCAATTCCTGGCAAATCTTGGTAAAATCTATCTCTTGCGGATCTCCGATGCATTTCCCATCCTGCTCGTAACCGGCATAATGGATCAATTTGGAGTTCCAGATTCGAATAGATTGTTCCCGCAGAGGATCTTCTGCTTTATAGATGCTGATGGTCGATCTGATCTTGCCCTGATTGGTGGCAAAATCCAGGTGCTCAACAATGGATTCAAATATCTGCGCTTCATCTTGCAAATGGCGTTGATCTCTAACCTTCAAGGTTTTCCAAAACAACCTTCCAATGCAGCGATTGCTGTTGCGCCAGGCAACTTTGGCGCCATGTTCCAGTTCTTTGAAGCTTTGTTCATAAGTACCGGTAGCTTCTATTTCATCGAATATTTGAGAAAGGCGCTGCCTTGGGCTGCCCAAATCCTGCTCCAGATAGTAATCTAAGTAAAATTTTTCCGCTTTTTCTCGCAGTATTTTTAAGTATTCAGATTGATCGCTATTCATCAGTGTTCCTGTTTTTACCGACTTTTTCCAACAAGATAAGGGAACAAAGGTTCAAGATGAAAAGCGTATTATCAGTTGCTCAATTTCTTAATCGGCGTAAGCATCACCTTGCGGAATTCTACTTCAGAACCTTCTGCTTGCAAGGCAATTTGCCCTTTGGTAGCGGTGGCACCAAAACCATGATTGACCAATACCTCATTCAAGGTCACTTTTACTTCTGCATTCAGGCATTCGATCACCATTCTGTTCCACTCGCCCAAAGGCTTTTCAGTGCCGTCTGTTAAGTTCACGATGCGGCGTTCTTTGCCTTCGGTGATGCCCCATTTTTCTTTTGGACCGCGTCTTTTTTCCATTTCTGGTACCGAGATGTCTTCTACGATGCACCAGAAATCACCTGCGTTTTCGTGCATCATTTGTACTTCGATGGACTTTGGAAACATGCTGTAGAGGGCACGTGGAGTAGAAGCGTGCACCAACGCACCACAATTGCCAGGCTTGCCCGCAAAACGGTATTCCACTTCCAGGCGGTAATTTTGATAAATGGCGTCGGTAATGAGGTGGCCATTGGGGGTACCCAAACTGACCAAGAGTCCGTTGCGAACCAAGAAAGGATTGATGCCCTGAGGATTCTTGTCCAGTTCTGGCACATCTACATGCCAACCATTCAGGTCTTTGCCATTAAAAAGGCTTTTTGCGCCTGCCTTTGGGGCAACACTGGACTTGCATCCCAGCACACTGAGTGCCAGACAAAGAAAAAGGAGGATATTTTTCATACGTATTGACGATAGTAAAGGTGAATACTTTTGCTGGAAAAGTACCATTTTACTTGCCAATGTACAAATCTCCGAAGGTAATACTGATGCTGATTACCGGAGAATATTCTTTGTTGGGCCGGAAGGTTACTTTTTTGATTCCGGTATCCTTCATGTCCAGCAGTTTGAACTTCAACTCATTTGGATAATCCACTTTGCCATTTTTGACACTGAGGTTGTAGGCAAGCGCATTTGAATTTGCATTGTGAAAAAACACGGTAGATTTATCGGCATTCAAATTGAAATCCAGCAACTGATCGGTGGCAAAAAAATTGAGGATGCCATATTGCGCCTCGATGTTGTACTTGCCTTTCATTTGCTTCAAGGTCAAATCAGAGCGCCGGGAGGCCACTTTTATGTTGCCGTCCAGTTTATTGGCAATCAGGTCTCCAAAAGTGGTGTTGATGTCGATGTTTCCTTTCACATTATCGAGGTCGATGCGGCTGAACCGTGAATTCAGGCGCAGGTTGCTCATCAGGTTTTTGACATCCGTAAAACCATAATTGTTTTTGATGTAAATGGGGCAAGCCTCGGGGAGCATGATCACGTATACCGCTTTGAGTTGAGATTGCAGTTCGGGAGCCCCTTCGGATACATTGATGTAATTGCCAAGGTAGATCTTGTTCTTTTCCTTTTGTACTTTGTAGCTCATTTTCTCCAGGTCTTTTTCGGCCTGTTCCTTGTTGGTGTTTTTGGCAACCAGGTCAATCTGGATTTTGATGCTGGGTTTGCCCCAGGTTTCGATGCGAACTTCAGCCCGTTGGCCATCTACGTTTACTTCGTAGCCATCGCGATAACTGAATTCCTTTTCGATGCGTTTGGTTACCACTTGCATCGTGTTGTTTTGAGCAGTAGCCATTTGCAAGATTGTCCATAAGCAAATGCTAAGGAAGATGCGGAATTTCATTGGCTTATCAATTTTATGCACCAAAATTGCAATTGTTTTCAGGTTGTCAAAATATTAGTAGTGGGGCAAAAATAAGTGATAATTTTTCCTGAGCCAGAGGATTAGATAAGACACTTGAAATGAAACGTTTACTTATCTAATCCTCTGGCAAAAATGATCACTTATTTTTTTATCGCCCCTTAGCAGTTCTAGGAGGTTTGGATCTTTTCCACCATGGCTTTGACTACACGAGCGCGGTCAATTTCCAGATCCCCCAGTTGGCGAATGAGTTCAGGATCTTCCCCATATTGGGCCATCGCTTTTTTGAGCTCGGCCTTCGCGTCATTTAATTCTTTCAGCTCCTGATCCAAACCGCAATTCAGGTCGTTTTGAGATTGGTATTTGCAGAAGTGGGCATAGAGATATTGTACCTCTTGCACATCCGTCTCATCCGCATCCCAATCGCGCGGCGAAAGGTTGGGGACATTTTTTTCGACAGCATAAGCGTAGCTAACTGTGCTACGGGTTTGGTTCCACTGGTAAATTCCCAAGGCTGCTGTAATCACGATGGCGGCACCAGCGGCGGCACTCCAACCCCAGGTAGGGAGTCGTCTCAAAATGCCTTCTTGTTCCAAACGTTGCTCGATGCTATTCCAGACGCGGTCTGGCGCAGTGTATTTGGGTAGACTTGCAATGGCTTGATGGAGGTTGCCTTCCTGTTCAAGGTGGCCTTCGATGTTGTCCCAAATGAAATCGGGCGCACGGTATTGAGGCATTTGCCGCAATGCATCCTTGAGCTTATCGTAATTCAACTCTTCCATCATTTTATTCAGGTTTGCCCAGGGTTTCCCGCAGGCGCTTTTTGGCATAAAACAATTGCGATTTCGAGGTCCCCACCGTAATTCCCAATAAATTGGCCACTTCCTGGTGACTGTACCCTTCCACTTCGATCAGCACAAATACGGTACGGTATCCAGTAGGCAATCCTAAAATTGCCTTTTCGAGGTATTCAACATCCAACCGATGGCTCCAACTCGTGCTGGTATCGGGCGGAACTTGATCCAGAGAAGCGGTGTAATGCTCTTTCTTGATCTTGCTGAGGGCAGTGCGGACAACGATGGTCTTGATCCATGCGCCGAGCGTCGATTCTTGTCTGAATCCACTCAAGTGCCGAAAGATCTTGATAAAGGCATCCTGGAGGACATCTTCGGCGAGTTCGAAGTCGCCAGTAACCCGATAAGCCACCGTATACATCGCGTTTTTATAGCGCTCGTACAGGGCTTTCTGGGCCAGTCGATCCTGTTCCAGGCATCCTTTGATAAGGTCGGCTTCCGTCATGCTGATAGAGTAGGGCATCGGCTCGGTATCCGTTTTGATTTGTGGTTAAAGAGTCCGCTGCGTCAATGATGGTTGTATTTGACGGTTGAAAGTTTGCGAAAAAAAAAGAAGATTTTAAAGGAAAATGCGCGTTTGGTTTTCGGAGGGTTTTCTTGCCCTACCGACAAATGCAACATTGTTCTCATTTAGTGAAAATAAAAATACATGCTTTATGTAGTGTCGTGTGCTTTCAGTGGCTTGTCTATTAAATGTCTATTGGCAAAATCATGCAGAATCAATCTTTAGAACTATTATTGACCCATCTAAAAGAGAATTACTCATTAAGGTCTAAATTTTAGTTTATGATTGATGCCAACAAATACTGTTGCAGCCTTCGGCAATTCCTGTTGCTTGTACTGGCCGTATCAGGACATTTATCTTCCAATGCGCAATCAATTTCTCCACAGCTACTGAGTAGTGCCGGGAGTACGATCTCAACTCCCGAGATGCGGCTTAGCTGGTCCTTGGGGGAGGGCTTTATTGGTGATTCTCGATCAAAAGCGGGCACCGCGGTATTGACAGCGGGCTTTCATCAGGGCAATCTTCAGGTGATCCCGATAACTGGTCAGGAGCAACAATTGGTCAAGATTGCACCCAATCCAGTCCGTGAAATCTTGAACATCTCCGCCATCTCCATTGATCACCCCATTTTCTTCGCGAGCCTAGTGGATGCCCAAGGTCGAGTCCTGGTGAAAGATATTGAAATAAGTGGCAAAGCAGAAATGGGTATGAGTGCATATCCAGTCGGGACCTACTTCTTGTCGATACGCCAACCAGGTAAACTGTTCATTCAAACCCTCAAGGTGATAAAACTATGAGCAGGAGCCTGCTTTCATTCTTCAAAAATAGTTTTTCATTGAATTAAGCCATTGCTATGAGAAGACTCTTACTTTCAATTGTTGTTTGCTTCATCACGGGTTTCCTCCCCCTTTACGCTCAATCTGGAACGAGTGGACTAAACTACCAAGCTGTTGTCCGTGATGCCTCAGGCAAAGTATTTGCCAATACAGCAGTAAACATCAAAGTTGCACTTGTCTCTGAAAATCAAAATCTGGAGGCTTATTATACCGAAGTACATCAGGTCACCACCGATTTCCTGGGTCAAGTTAGTTTGGTGATTGGGAAAGGGCAAAACCCCCAGGGGGTATTCTCCAAAATTCCCTGGAGTGAGGAACAAATCTGGTTGGATCTAGAATTGTTAGGTACAAAAGACAATTTCAAAATAAACAGCCGCACCCAGCTCTTGTCTGTACCTTATGCTTTACATGCGGCTACGGCCTCCAAATTGAGCGAAGAGCAAGCCATTGAAAAAGATGGGGGGCAATCCATCTTTTGGCTCACTTCTGGCAATTCAAATACCAGAGATACTGTACATTTTGTAGGAACCATCGACAACAAACCCTATGCCATCAGAACCAACAATCAGCCATTGGTTACTTTCAAAGATGGTCAGGTCGTTGTAACGGGTAGAGTGAGTGGCGATGCCAGCGATATGGCCAGCTACCCCTTAACCATCGAAGGAAGTAAACAAGGAATCAATATCAAGGTGAACGGCTCCCGTGATAACGACAATAACTTCGTGACTTTTGCCGATGACTCAGGCATTGTGGGGCGAATTGAAGGAGAACAATGGAGTGAAAAAGGAAACCAATGGGACTATAATTTGCAAGTATCCGTCTTTGTATTTGAAGGAGTTGCATTAGCCACTGAAATTATTGGGGTAGTTACAGAGGGCTTTGGACATGGCGTATCCCTTTTTGGGGTCGGAGCTGGGGTTGCTTGTGTTGCAGAAGCGGTCGCGTTGGGGGTTGCAACTGCATCTTACCTCGCAGAATCGATTACCTGGAGTACTAAACAGCGAGATGAAATTGGGGTAACCTTTCAATCGGGGAATGGCGATTATGCAGAATGGTTAAAAAGGGCTCCTGGCGAACAGGATCTCAATTATGGCGAAATTGTTGGGGTTAAGGGGGGCTTGATTTCCTTGAATACGACCAAGGCGGATAAGATTTTGGTAATCTCCAAAAATCCGGCGGTCATCGGCAACGCCCCACAAGAAAATCAAAAAGCAAGTTTTGAAAAAGTAGCCTTTATGGGGCAAGTACCGGTTAAGGTAGCTGGACCCGTAGCGATTGGCGACTTCATTGTTGCCTCTGGCAACAATGACGGATGCGGAGTGGCCATCCATCCCCAGGATATGAAAACAGGTGATTTTGCCCATGTGCTGGGCGTTGCCTGGGAGGCTGCTGCTGATCACCCCATCAACCTGGTCAAAGTAGCAGTAGGAATCAACACCAATGATTTGAGTGCAAAATTGGATGCACTCAACAACAGCATCGACAACATCATGGCTTACCTGGAAGGGAAAGCGCCTTTGTTGGAAGATGACCAAATTCCTTCCACTCCACTACGAGGTGACAAACCCAGTACCCAGTTCCAGAAACAGTTCAGCGATGAAGAATTTGATCGATTGCTTGACCAAAATGCCGAACTGTTCAACACAATGTATGCCGAGGCGAAAGTTCAAATGCAAAAAAAAGGCTATGATTTTGCGGCCTTTCCACAAGTAGCTGAATTTCTGGACAATCCTTTGCCCATAATCAAAGCCCTGCGCAGAGACCCTATGTACCTGACCCAATGGGCCTTGTCGGATGCCAATTTGAAAAACATTCAAAAAACCAAATAGCCTGGCTTTGGGGGATCTGTTCTGAAAATGCTCAGCCCTTTTTTGCTTATTTCCACGCTGCATGACTTTCAAATCATCAACCATGAAAAGATACTTACTCTCCATATTGCTGGTATTTGCAGGCTTAACGCATATGCAGGCTCAGGACATCGCCCAAGGTATCCGCTACCAGGCGGTGGCGCGCAATGCAGTGAATCAACCGATGCTCAACTTGCCCGTATCGATCACCATTACCATTGCCAGTGACAACAGCGCTCAAAATGTACATTTTATTGAGCACCACGAGACAATGACCAATGAACAAGGGCTATTTGTGGTCAACATTGGCCAAGGAAAACCCAAAAATGGGGCATTAGCGGATGTTCCCTGGGCCAATCAAGAGCTATGGCTCAAAGTAGAGCTCTCGGAAAAGGACCAAAATGCCTACACTGTGGTCAGCAACAACCGATTTATGGCCGTACCCTATGCCTTACATGCCGCCAGCGCCTCGGCACTGTCTCCTCCAACGGATGGATCAACTGAGAAATTCAACGATTCGCAAGAATGGACAATTGCTGGAAATACTGGTATCGTACCCAATTTTCAATTTTTGGGGAACACAGACAACCAAGATTTATACCTCAAAACCAGCAATACCACCCGGGTCATTTTTTCCAAAAAAGGCCAAATGCGCATCAATAGTAACCTGAATGGGGATGAATCCAGTTCCACTAGCTATCCCCTGACCGTCCAGGGCAGTGATCAAGGAATTTACATCCAGGTATCCGGATCGCGCAGTAACGCCAACAATTTTATGACTTTTGCCGACAACACTCAAGTGTGGGGAGCGGTAGAAGGGGAAACTGACGCCGAGTTGAAGGCAGATTGGGAATATAAATTGGAAATCAACAAATTCATTTTGGAAGGCGTCTCCTTGGCAATAGAAATCGGTATAGAAATTGCAGTAGGAAGTGCTGAAGCTGCATCTGGGCTGGATGCTGGTGGCGCTGTTGGAACCTTCCTGAAAGTTGCGGGTTTTGTTGCAAAAGCAGTAAATGTACTCTCTGGATCAATCACTTATGTGTCAAAAAAAAGTGAGGAACTTGGCGTTGCCTATGCCACTGGCGGCGCCGATTATGCAGAATGGCTGGAGCGAAAGGTTGGTGAGCCAAAGCTGCATCCTGGGCAAATCGTAGGCGTGAAAGGCGGAAAAATTTCCTTAAACACCAATGATGCGGATCACTACCGGGTGATTTCCTGGAAACCGGGTGTAGTGGGCAACCTGCCGAAACCAGGTCTGATGCCCAAAAGTGAAAAAGTGGCTTTTATGGGTCAGGTCAAGGTAAACGTTGTAGGCCCAGTAGAGCAGGGCGACTACATCATTCCTTCCGGCAACAACGACGGCTATGGCATCGCGGTTGCGCCAAATAAAATGAAAATCGGGGATTACATTCGAATCGTAGGCGTAGCCTGGGAAGCGGGAAAAAGCACCACTACCAATTGTATCAATGTGGCCATCGGGATTGGCTCGAATGAGCTCAGCCAGCAGATTGAACTTTTGGAGCAAAAAGTCAAAACGGTTAAAGGTTTTTTGAAAAGCGGAGCATCACCTCAAGCGCTTGACCCTGCCCTGGCCAATTCCTTGTCCACTGCCACTGATTTTACCACTGCACAAAAACAACTGTCGGACGAGGCCTTCGACCAATTCCTGGATCAACATGCTGGCCTGGTAAATGAAATTTTCGCCAAAGTGAACACTGGTTTGCAACAGCAGGAAGGGCTCAATATGAATGCGCATCCCGAAATGGCTGCTTTTTTTGCTGATCCCTTGGCAATGATCAAAAAGATTCGCCGCGACCCCGGACTGGTCACCCAATGGGCATTGATGGATCAAAAAATTTTAAACAAAAAATAAATCCCATGCATCGGATTCACTGGATTCTTCAAATACCCTATATCCTTTGAATCGCAGCTGTAAAATAAACTGTTATGAAGAAATTGATCTTTTTTTTGGTATTGAGTGGCTATTTGACCGCTTTCAGCCAAACCCAATCCGAGCAAAACCGTGGAATGAATTTCCAAGGGGTAGCGTATGATGGATCAGGTAAAGCCATGGCCAATCTCTCTCTCAACGTTAAAATTACCTTGTCTAGTAAAAACCCTGAACCATTAACTTACTATTCCGAAACGCATCTTACTACCACCAATGAGTTGGGTGTATTTCATGTTGTGGTAGGCAATGGAACCCAGCGTGCTGGTGAAATAAGTGCGATTCCTTGGGCAAACCAACAAATTTGGCTGGATGTAGACATCAATTCCCTCGACAAAAAGCAATTGAATATCCAGCAGAGTATGCCCTTGAGGGCAGTGCCCTATGCGTTTCATGCGGAAACTGCCGATCAATTGGTAACACGTAAAACCGATTTAGAAAAAACGGCCTCCCCAAATTGGAATACCAAAGGAAATGACACCGCGATTCCACCTACCAATTTCCTCGGAACCACCGATAACCAAGGCTTGGTATTCAAGTTAAACAACAAGAAAATCACCACGATCACTAAAACCGGTCAAGTCAATATTTTTAGCGCAGCAAATGGGGCTGACAACAACCCTGCAAACTACCCATTAAAAGTAAGCGGCACCTCCGGGCAGTCAAGTACCCAAGGCATCTACATCAAAGTCAATGATTCCCGCAGCAACTCCACCAACTTTGTGAACTTTGGAGATGATGATGGTTTTTCATGGGGCGCCATCCAGGGGCAAACGATGGATGAATTAACCTCCAATTGGGAGTACCAGCTCCAGATTTCGCTTTATTCATTAGAGACTATTGCGTTAACTGCACAGGCAGTTGCTACCGGGGCAGAAGCAGCTGGTTTATATACTGCGGGAGGTGCTGCGGTAGCAAGTATTTTTATTTCTTGGGCTGCCCCTGGTTTTTTCGCAGCCGCGGTATCCACGACCCTCAAAGCAGTTGCACTTGGTGTAAATGCTGCATCACTAGGCATTGATTGGGACAGTTATACTACGAATACAACCGATGAAATTGGGGTAGAATACAGTTCTGGATCTGGTGACTACGCAGAATGGCTACGCCGACAGCCCAACGAACGCGTTCACCAATATGGCGAAATTGTCGGCATCAAAGGTGGCCTGGTTTCACTCAATACCCAGGATGCCGATCAGGTCATGGTGGTATCGCGTCGGCCCATTGTACTGGGAAATGCTCCCCAACTCCATCAAGAAAAATACTTTGAAAAAATAGCCTTTTTGGGTCAGGTTCCCGTGCGGGTATTGGGCACCGTGGCGGTTGGAGATTATATTGTGGCATCGGGAAACAATGATGGATTGGGCATCGCAGTGCATCCCTCCAAGATGCAGATAAAGGACTATTCCAAAGTGGTCGGGGTAGCCTGGGAAAGCGGCAAAAACAAATCCTCCGTCAATCTGGTAAAAACTGGCATTGGCCTCAACAAAAACGATTTGGCGCCGAAAGTAGAAGAGGCTTCCCGAAAAATGGACAACATCATCGCTTTTTTGCAGGGCAAGGGCCCCTTGCGCCCGGATAGCTTGAACGCTTATGCCCCAGCTCCGCCTACTGCTTCCCCAGCGCCTACAGGACAGCTACAAGAATCAGCTGCGAATGCCGAATTTGACGCTTACGTAGATTCGCAAGCCGATTTTCTCAAGGAATTTTACCGCAAGCTTTCAGCGCAACTGCAAAAACAGGGCCTTGACCTTTCGCTGTATCCCGAGAAACAAGCATTGTTCAATGACCCCGTCAATGTCCTGAAAAAAATGCGCCGCGATCCAGCTTTAAAAGCCCAGTGGAAATTGATTGACGAAAATTTAAAAACCAAACACTGATCAGCTGGAGTTTCGATAATCATTCGAGTTACTAGAATACCCAAACAACAAGAGCGCCAATATCATGAGAATAAAGACCCAACAAAATCTAGTTGTGCTTGGATTTGCTCAGCAAATCCAAGCTGTAAGTCAGCGAACAAAACAAATCGCGACTACCATCCTTAAAATAACCGGGATCTTTGCTTGGGTATTTATGGCGTATGGGTTACAAGCACAGTCATTGTCGACTGATGATTTCAGTGGCACCTATTGCCTAGAGGCATCTTTCAATGTCAATTATACGGCTTCAGGTGACTTTGGGTCTAACACTTTCAAGGCCTATGTTTCCAGAGATAACTTTGTGACCTCTGTGGAAATTGGTTCAAAATCTGTAAGTGGCACACAAAGTAATGGCTCGATATCTGTTACTATTCCTGGTAATTTATCCAGCGCCAATAATTATCGAATCAGGGTTGTCTCCACCAGTGCGCCCATTCTTGGCGATTCAGACGACAATGGCACTAACCTTACCATCACCGCTTTAACGATCACTGCCAATAACCCTTCCGCTAGTATTTATTGTGTGGGAGACCCCATATCGGTTGATTTTACTACGAGCTGCGCCTTATCCAATGGAAATACCTTTACCCTTCAGTTGAGCGATAAAACGGGAAGCTTTGCTTCTCCTACTACCGTTGCGACTAAAACAGGAACAACAGGCTCTACCATCACTGGAAACATCCCAAATGTGCCCTATGGCAGCGCGTATAAAGTGCGCGTGGTTTCCAGCAATCCCAATACCAACACTACCTGGACGGCCAATACAACGGCATTTAAAATTGGCAATGCTAAATTGAGCAACTTAAAAAGTGTTGGCTCAACGTTTTGCCCCGGAGAAGTCATGTCCCTGGGGTATACTTTTGCCAGCAACGAAGAATTGAATCCTGGAAACATTACTTCGGTACAATTGAGCGACGCTTCCGGTAGTTTTGCCTCACCTACTGTGCTTGGCTCTTTGGGGAGTACGGCTACTTCCGGAACCATCTATGCCATCATCCCCTATGTGGTAACGGGCGGCAGTGGGTACCGCATAAGGATTGTTTCCAGCAATACGGCCACCGTAGGCTGTATAGAATACGGCCCATATACCATCACCAAGGTTCGGGATTTCACCGATCCGATTAGCAGCTATGTTTGTGCGGGTGGTACTTTAAATTTAAGCACTGATGCCGGATTTACCAGTTATGCCTGGCAAAAAGTAAGTGCTCCTCCTTTTTCAAACATCAATGTAGGCTCAACTTCTACAACTAGCCTCGCTAAAAATGGATCAAATGTATACATAGGTACTGCAAGAGGGGTGTATGTTTCTTCGGACGGGGGTTCAACTTTTTCCAAAAATAGCCAAGTTATAGACACATTCATCAATAAGATTTTTGTCAATGGGGCGAAAGTATACGCGGCTACTGCCAATGGTATTTATTATTCAAGTGACAGTGGCGCCAATTTTAATACGAATTTCACTTCTGATAATAATGGTCTCCCCTTACAAAACGTGAGTGCGGTGGCCACCAATGCCGACGGAACCATTATTTATGCAGGTACAACCAGCGGCTTGTCGCGCAGCACCAATAGTGGAACTTCATTTGCTGCTGTGTCAATCGGTCAATCCGTTTCGGATACAATAACCGTTTCGGGTATTTTTGTATCCGGTTCAACCGTATATCTATCCACTGGTGCTGGTTTAAAAATCTCCTACGATGACGGCGCTACTTTTCCGGTATCTATTGGATCCGGTACCGGTTTATTGCCCAGTGCCAATGCCACCTCCGTCTTTGTCAAAGACGGAATCATTTATGTGGGTACCGACAGCGGTTTGAGTGTGTCTACCAATGGTGGCGGAAGTTGGACCAATTACAACGCAATCAATAACGGCTTGGCGGGAGATATGGTCAATGCCATCGCAGTTGCCAATAACCTCATTTATCTCTGTACCAATAATGGCCTTTCTGTAGGGAATTTAGGGGGTGATGGCTTTTCCATCATTTCAATAAGCCAAACGTTTACAAACATCAATGGTATTGTAGCCGAAGCCACCAGTAGTACAGTCAACAGCTTGTACCTGGTTATTGTAGGTGGCGGTTTTGTCACCAATACCTTTACGCTATCCGATCTTGGAGTAAGCACATCGAGCTATGCACAAAGCGTTGTTTCTTCCGATTCCGGGAGTAGCTTTCAAGTAAAAGTAGAAAAGAATGGCTGTTTCTTGACGAGCAACCAAGCACACATTGCGGATATTCCACCAGATTTCAGCTCCGTAACTTCTGTTGCCCCTACCCAATGTGGTGGCGTCAGCGGCAGAATTATCCTGAGTGGCCTTGCACCCAATGCCCAATATCAATTGTTCTATACTGGGCCATCTCAAGGCATTCCAAAATCAGGTGATACGGTTACCATTACCGCCCAGGGTACAGATACAATTTTTCTCCTTGGGCCTGGTACGTATACCAATATTTACATGAAAAGCCTGGTGAAAAGGACAGGCCAAACCGATGGCTGCACCAACACGGCAGCGAGTATCGTGATTAGTGATGGCGTCCAGCCCACTGCTGTAACTGCCAATACATTATCTCCGATTTGTTCTGGTCAGAACTTATCGATTTCGCTTACTTCAACGCTGGCCGCTAATGAAGTTTACCGCTGGTATACCGATGCGGGGGGAACAATATTGGCCAGTCCAGACATTACCACGGGCAGCACTTTCACGCTCACAAATCTACCCACCAGCAGCGGTACGCTTTACGTGCGCAAGCGAAACAACAACACGCTGTGCAACGGGAATTTGTTGGCCATAAACTATACGGTCAGTCAAGCCGTACAAATTTCTTCCAGCGTAGCAAGTCAGCCATCCTCGGCCACGGCTACGGATGGGAGTCTGATTATTGCAATTACCTCGTCCAGTAACCCGAGTGGCGCTTATACCTTATCTTATAACAAGGTAGTGAATAGTGTTTCAACCCCTCAAACAGTTTCAGGTTTGACCTTAGCGAGTTTTCCGTATACCCTCAACAACCTGAGCGTTGGCAACTATACCAATATAACCGTTACCGCCAGCAACGGTTGCCCTTCCAACGTGATTGCTTCTACTGCTTTGGTGGGATTGCCGTCGCCAACGGCCATCGGTGGTGCAACCCTGCAATCCCAAAATTGTGGAATAACCGGGGTTGATGGTGGTTATTTCCAAAAAGTAGAACTTCCTTATGCTGCCAGTAGCAACTGGATAACCGAAAACGCGGGCGCCATTGCGGTAGGCCGTATCCGGCAATCCATCTACAATTCAGCCGCCAAGAATGAAACGATAGAAATGCGGGGCTATGTCAAATTTGATTTGTCAAGTATTCCAACCAATGCCACGATCGACAAAGTAGAATTGCGTCCTAGATCATTGTTTGGTGGATTTCAAACGGTTGGAGATGTTAATATTTCCTATGCCGTAGGTGACCTCAAATTTGATGTAACCCAGGTGAGCGCAACAAATTATTCGCCTTATGTTGGGTACAGTGACCAGGTTTTTGACGACCTTTTTGATCCCAAATACAATGATTTTGTTATTGGCGCGAATGCAACCGGCGCCTTAACCGATCTGGGGGCACAGGCAGTAAATGACGTTCAATTGAGATTGGCGAATGATAAAAAATTTGAACTGGGTATAGCCCTGTCCGGTACCGATACCATTTTGCCGCTTACCTTATTCAACGGGATTGTTTTTGCACCATCTTCCTATCAAAAACTGTGCATCACCTACCACCTCAATGATTATGGCGATTTACCCGAACCAAAGTATGCGACCAATGCAGAAGGTGGTTTGGTGGGACCAAGTCACCGGGTAGATTTGCTTGACGTCAACCCAGACGTCAATACTACCTTGTTGAGACCCGCCTTGTACATCGGGGCTACCGCTCCAGATGCGGAGGCAGATGGCCAGGTGAACGACAATGCCAGTGGCACCGCAGACGAAGACTTGACTACTGCAAGTTTTAGCGGCAAATTGATCGCCGGGGAATCGGTAACTCTAACCGTTCCCGTTACCAACAACATTCCGCAACCGGCAAAATTGTCGGTTTTCATCGATTGGAATGGCGATGGCATCTTCAACAATACCAGTGAGCGTTACGACCAGGATGTTCTACCGGCAACGCAAGTATCAGCGTCTTCCACTCCTATTCCCTATACGAATTCCTTTGCCTTCAACCTCACGGTGCCTAAATTGGACAATTCTTACGCCGTTGGGGTAAGGGTTCGATTGTCAACAGGTACAGGATTGGATGCATACGGCCCGGCACCAAATGGTGAAGTCGAAGATTTTTTGATGGACGTGCTAGGTTTGGATTATGGCGACCTACCAGACCCTACTGCTGGCTTGGGAATTGACAACTACCAGACGCGCCGCGCAGACAACGGTGCGCGCCACGCTGTGCCAACAACACTACTTGTGTTCTTAGGCAATACGGTGGATACAGAAACCGATGCGGTTCCATCAGCTTTGGCAGATGGTGACGACAAAAACAACATCAATAACAACGACGAAGATGGCATTCGCTTTCTGACCTCACCAATGGTGCCAGGTCAGCCAGTCACCATCGAATATACTGCGACCAACAACAGCAGCACTGCTGCCAAACTCTATTTGTACGCCGACTTCAACAATGATGGGGTCAACTCAATGGAGGACGCCCCTGTAATGTTTACCAGTGGGAATGCGGTTGTTGCGGCCAATGCGGGTCAAGTAACCGGCCAGTTGACTTTTTTGCTGCCTCAAAATGCCGAGTACGGTGGAGATAAAGCGATGTTCCGTTTTCGCTTCACTACCGATGTTGATCCACTACCTTATGGTTTGGCGCAGAATGGGGAAATCGAAGACTACCTCAGCTCGGATATCTTATTGAACGACTGGGCGGATTTACCGGAGCCAAAATACATTACTGATGCGAGTGGTGGTATTGTCGGCCCAAGCCACCGGATTCATTATCTTGACTCAGATTCAGGATCAGGCCAAAATTACCTCAATACACTTTACATAGGCGCTACGCCGCCCGACTCTGAAAATGACGGCCGACCCACGCACCTGGCCAATGGTGACAACAACAGCTACCAGGCAGATGAAGACTTGTCATCCCTAAACTTTCTGAATCCCACAACGAATCAACCTTTTCCATTGGTTGCGGATGAACCGATTCGCTTGCGGATTCCGGTGGTGAACAACTCACCGGATAATCCAGCTACGCTTTGGGCATTCATGGACTGGAACGGCGATGGCGATTTTGAGGATGAGGGAGAGAAAATGTCTCAAACCGTTGCCACAAATTACAACGGAAACATCGATTTCAACTTTACGATTCCCAAAGTAGTTAAATCCGATACCATCGGAATCCGCATCCGTTTGACCAGTGGAGCGATCATTGATGCTTATGGCCCGGCTCCGGATGGTGAAGTAGAAGACTTTGTTGTTGAAATCCGAACAATTGATTATGGAGATTTACCAGATGCGACAGCAGGTTTGGGCATCGACAACTACCAGACTCGGCACGCAGACAATGGTGCGCGTCACGCGCTTCCGGTAGTTCCTTTGGTGTATTTGGGCAACACGGTGGATACCGAAACCGATGCGGTTCCATCAGCCTTGGCGGATGGCGACGATAAAAACAACATTAACAGCGATGACGAAGATGGCATTCGCTTTTTAACCTCGCCAATGGTGCCTGGTCAGACAGTCACCATCAAGTATACAGCGACCAACAACAGCAGCGCTGCTGCAAAACTGTATTTGTACGCCGACTTCAACAACGATGGGGTCAATTCGATTGAGAATGTTCCGGTAGTGTTTACCAGTGGTAATGCGGTTGTTGCAGCCAATGCGGGTACGGTAACCCGGCAGTTGACCTTCACCTTACCTCAAAATGCCGAGTACGGTAGAGATAAAGCGATGTTCCGTTTTCGTTTTACCACGGATGTTGATCCGCTGCCTTATGGTTTGGCGCAGGATGGGGAAATCGAAGACTACCTCAGCTCGGATATCTTATTGAACGACTGGGCGGA